>JAKAAD010000063.1 GCA_021802305.1 bacterium | reverse complement strand
CGGCAGCATTTTTGAGGAGATGCATTCGCGATATGAGATTTGCTCGCCAAAAATGTACAAAGTCGAGGCAATCTATGCGCATTGGATATTTAGGAGCAGGAACGTGGGGTTTTTGTTTAGCGTCTCTGCTTGCAAGTAAAGGACATGATGTCGTTCTTTGGACAGCAAGTGCCGATTTTGCCAAGCAGTTGAACGATGAGCGCGTGCATCCCAAACTGCCTCGTTTTCCCATCAGTGATACCGTTGTCATTACAAGCTCTCTTCCTTTGGCATTGGAAAACATCGATCTTCTCGTTGAATCCGTAACGTCACGAGGCGTTCGACCCACATTTGAACGCGTGTTAAGCTTAGGAGAAATCTCTTGCCCCATTGTGCTCACGTCCAAAGGCATTGAACAAAATAATGGACTTTTGCTCCCGGAAGTCGTGTTGGAAGTGATGGGAGCAGATAAGCGAAAACAAATTGCCGTGTTGAGTGGCCCATCACATGCTGAGGAAGTCATTCATCAGTTGCCCACAGCCATTGTTTGTGCTTCCTACGATGTAGATGTTGGGATCAAAGTAATTGATGCATTCACGACACCGTTTTTTCGCATTTATCCCAATCCCGATGTAGAAGGCGTTGCTTTTGGGGGCGCCTTGAAAAACATCATTGCGATTGCCTGTGGAATTAGCGATGGCCTTGGATTTGGAGATAATACAAAAGCAGCGCTTATGACGAGAGGCCTGCATGAAATGCGAAAACTTTGTTCCGTGAAAGGAGGCCAATCCGAGACGCTAACAGGTCTTTCAGGGCTTGGCGATTTGTGTGTGACTTGCCTTTCGCGCCTATCGCGCAATTACATGTTTGGAAGGCTCATTGCAGAAGGATTGAGCCCCCAAATTGCACAAGAGAGAATTGGCATGGTGGTCGAAGGGGTGTATACCTGTGTTTCTGCTTGGCAGTTAGGGAAAAAAAAACACGTTGCTCTTCCTATTACACAAGCAGTATACGACATTCTGTATGGCGGGATGCAGCCTCGCGATGCGGTGAAGAGTTTGTTGCAGCGAGCGATTAAAGAGGAACATTTGTGATGTCGAGTACCCCTCTTGAAGGGGAGAAAATCATTTCCGCAAAAGAAGCCGCGCGCATAGAAAAAGTAGCGATCGACCGCGGTGCCAAAGAGATGCAATTCATGGAAGGAGCTGGTGCATCAATTGCGGAGGCTACGCAGCGTTACATGAACGCTTGGGGCTCTCTAAAGCATGTCCATCTCGTCATTGGAAAAGGGAATAATGGAGGCGATGCCTATGCAGCAGGAATACATCTTCTAGAACATAATTGTATAGTCATTGCTTGGGAGCTTTATCCCACACAGCAATGCAGCCCTCTTTCGCAAATCATGCGTGCGCGCTTTGTAAAAAAAGGGGGAAAAACTTCTACGACAATTCCTCCTCTCAAGGAAGGAGTGATTGTAGATGGAATTTATGGCACTGGTTTCTCAGGAAAATTAGAGCCAAAAGTGGCAGAGGCCATTCGATGCATGAACGAAGCAAAACTGCCTATTATTGCAATCGATCTTCCCTCTGGCGTCCATGGAAATACGGGAGAAACAGGAGATGTTGCCGTTCGCGCACGAGTTACGATGGCATTAGAGTTTCCTAAAACGGGAAGTTTTTTGCGAAAGGGATGGGATTGCAGCGGAGAAATCTGCACTGTTCCCTATGGGCTATCGACAAAAGAGAGAGAAGCTGCACGAGAGGATGCCTATATCTTTGCTGCCCATCGCATTCCCGATCTTCTCCCACAAGTACTGAGATCTAGACATAAATATGAAACAGGCTATGTGCTAGGGATTGCTGGTTCGCGCACGATGCCGGGAGCAGCTCTCCTTGCAAGCTTTGCAACGTTAAAAGCAGGTGCGGGAATCGTGCGCTTATTTTCTTCGAAAGAGGGGATTGCTGCTTGTACAACGGCTCCGCATGAAGTGATTCGCGAACCCTTTCACGTTTCCAGATTCAAGCAGGAAGTGCAGCGAGCAAAAAGCCTATTTTTGGGACCAGGCCTGGGAGTGAGTTCTGCGACCCAAAAACTCGTACAGCAAGTGTTTGCAATACTTCCCATTCCTGCAGTTGTGGATGCAGATGCGCTACGCTATTTGCCTCCGCGATCGCTCCCTGAAAATATCATTCTCACGCCGCAACACGCGGAAATGGAACGACTTAGCCCTATCAAAGAACAGATCTTGGAACAGTCACAAGCATATGTAGAGCGCAGAAAATGTACACTTGTCCTCAAAGGGGGGCCTACGTGGATCTTCCATCCGCACACATCGCCGCTCCTCATTGCCCAAGGGCATCCGGCGCTTGCAAAAGCGGGAACGGGAGATGTTCTTACAGGAGTGATCGCAGCGCTTCTTGCGCAAGGGCTTCCTACACGTACTGCAGCTGCTCTTGGAGCATCGTTTCATGGACTTGCAGGAGAATGTGCAGCAAAGGAGCTTTCTTCTTATGGCGTGGTGGCCTCTGATCTTTTTACCTATCTTCCTCGCGTTATGCGAGTTTATGAGACCTCTTGCGCAACTAAGGCTTCATCTTTCCTCGATTTTTGAATTATAATGGTCCCAAAAATTAGGACCATTATAGGATTTGCGACGTCATGGGTATGAGGAAATATGCTATTATCAGACAAAGTCCGGTAGAGAAGTAGATTTTATCGCGCATTCTTCTACTGGTAAGAGTCATCTCGTACAAGTTTTCTATGAGATGGAAGAAGCTGCAACGATGCAAAGAGAATAAAGTGCATTGCATGAGACAGAAAAGGAACTCGGGGAAAAAGGAGTGTTGATAACAAGAGAAAATTACCTGAGGTTTTTAACAAGAGCTTGAATGCAATGATAGATCCTTACATCTTAGGTAGTACTTTGAGGCCCAAAAGAGTCAGTCCCTTCTCGAGTACGCGTCCCGTAACTTCACAAAGCTGAATGCGGCTTGCTTCTTGAGGGGATCCTTCTACGCGGCAATCGCGAAAAAAGGCATGAAACTTTTCTGCAAGCTCGTACAAGTATTCTGCAAGACGATTAGGGAGAAGATCGCGGGTCACCATGTCGAGGATTTCTCCAAATTGACAGGCGTGCAGAGCAAGCATTTCTTCTGTAGGATGGGAAAGTTCCATGGGAGTCCCTAGGATCGATGAGAGGTTCTTATTGATCTTTCGCTTGATTCCTTGAATGCGCACATAGGCGTAAAGCAAAAAGGGAGCTGTATTTCCTTCAAAGCGAAGCATTTTTTCGTAACTAAAGATGTAATCTTTCTGACGATGGCAAGAGAGATCTGCATATTTAATGGCATCAACGCCCAAGATACGAGAATATTCATCCATCTCGTTGGCAGAAAGATCTGGCAACCGCTCTTTTATAAGAGAGCGCGCTCGTGAAATCGCTTCTAAGAGAAGGTCAATGAGTTTCTCGGCGTCACCGCTTCTCGTTTTAAATTTCTTTCCATCCGGACCCAACACGACGCCAAAAGTTACATGATCAAAGCGCACCTTTTGAGGATCGAGATAGCCTGCTTTCACAGCGGTTTGATAAACCATATCGAAGTGCAAGCTTTGTCCTGCATCTGTGACTACGACGATGCGCTCTGCTCGTTCTTTTGCGACGCGATGCCACATCGCAGCAACGTCAGTCGTTTCATAGTTGTAGCCACCATCAGATTTTTGCACGATCATGGGTTGAGGCGTCCCATCTCTTCCCACAAAGCCTTCGAGGAAGACGCATTTTGCCCCTTCAGAGATCGAAAGGAGTCCTTTGCGCTCAAGATCTTCAACTATCTGAGCGAGGAAGGGATTATAAAAAGATTCTCCCCGTTCTTGGATGCGAATGTCCAAAAGATCGTAGATTTCTTGGAAGGCATGCCTTGAAATGTCACAGATGATTTGCCATGCATGCTTTGTTTCTGCATTTCCTCCTTGCAAAGCAACGACTTCTTCGCGCGCTCTTTTTTTGAACTCGGGGTCCTCATCAAATCGCTTTTTGGACAAGCGATACCATTCCATGAGCTGTGTGATATCCGTCGTTTCTTTTCCGGTGAGTACGTGAGGAACCATTTCCTTCATGTAGGCTATGAGCATGCCAAATTGCGTTCCCCAATCTCCGACGTGATTCAATCGAAGAACGTGGTGGCCCACAAATTCCAACAATCTCGCGAGAGCATCTCCAATGATGGTCGATCGCAAATGTCCCACGTGCAGCTCCTTTGCGATATTGGGCGAGGAAAACTCCACAATGATCTTTTCTGGTTTCTTGGGAAGAGGGATTCCCAACCTGGCATCCAGCAGCATTTCTTGCGCGCGTGTAGCAATGAATGTGGGTTCTAATGTGATATTGATGAAGCCTGCTCCTGCAATTTCCATGCGGGCAATCATTCTTTGGTTGCCGCACATGGGATCGAGGAATTGGACGATGTCCTGTGCGACTTCTCGAGGATTTTTCTTGAGAATTTTGCTGAGCTTTAAGGCACTATTGCACTGATAATGTCCAAATTCTCTCTTGGTACTTTGCGTGACTTCAGATCGCACGTGCGCAGTAAAAGAAAATCCCTGCAAAACTTTGCCAATCGCACCGTCAAATGCATTCTGAAGAAGAGAAAGGATCATTTCAAAAAGCTAGGTGGCGTCGTTCGCTTGCCAACTCCATATTGCAAGCGATAATCGACGAGAGACATGACAGCGCGCTGCGTCGAAATCCCTCGCGTTTTGGCTATCTCGTATACGGTCGTAAGCTGATCGTAGATTCTATGTGTTTTTGCACGAGCATATGCAGGATAATAGCCACCCGGTTCTAATTCTTGAGCAACATTGATCAGTCCTCCGGAATTGATGAGAAAGTCAGGGGCATACAGGATTCCATAGCGATGTAAGAGTTCCGCGTCGCTTTCTAAAAGAAGTTGATTGTTTGCACATCCCGCAACTCCTCGACATTGAAGTTGGGGAATCGTTTTTTCATTGAGAATGGCCCCCAAAGCACATGGTGCAAAGATATCACAAGGAACGCGGAAGATCTCTTCATTGGAAACGATGCGAGCACTTGTCTTGCGTGCAAATTGTATGCACTTTTCTTCCTGAATGTCAGAAACGATTAAAGTCGCTCCTGCCCAAAAAAGAAGCTCTCCTAGTTTCCCGCCTACACTGCCTAATCCTTGGAGCGCAATGACTTTCCCTTCTAAATGATCCGATCCAAAAATTTGATATGCAGTTGCTTGAATGCCTCGGAACGTTCCCCATGCCGTAAATGGGGAGGGATCTCCACTGCTACGCTTTGAGGGAAGGCCCACGGCATAGGGCGTCATCTCTCCAATGATGCCCATGTCTTCTAGAGTACATCCCACATCTTCAGCGCAGATATACTGGCCTTCTAAAGAATGAACAGCTTGAGCAAAACTTCTCAACATCGCAGCCGTTTTTCCTCGCGTAGGATCGAGCATGATGACGCTCTTTCCTCCTCCAAATCCACACTCAGTGATCGCTGCTTTGGAAGTCATCCCCTTTGCAAGGCGGAGTCCATCGTTAAGAGCCTCTTTCTCTGACGCGTAAGGATAAATGCGTATCCCACCCAGGGAAGGGCCTAAGGTTGTATTGTGAATACATATAAAAGCAGTGAGTCCCACTTCTGGATGATGAACTTTTATGACTCGTTCATAGCCAGGAATAGTAAGCTCTGTGAGCTGTAAAGAATCTTCTGTCATGAGTGCCATAGGACCTCCGTGGAACTATCTTACCATTTGGGACCTCGGAAGGCAAAAAATATTCCTTTGGCATTATACACAAGTGCATCCAAAAATTGGGAATTTGGCAAAAAGACGCTCTGCATTTGAACCAAGCGAAGTGGACGTCGAAGCAGCACAACTTGAAGTCGTTGTGCGATGCAGACAGGTGCAAATGCCGTGGTTGTCCGGCGTAGCCAAAAGCCAATTTTTGGATGCATTTGTGGATCACTGTTTCAATGGCTATTAGAGCAGAATCTGATGGAATTAAAGAGGGTTTTTGAGAAAGTTCCCAAGAGAATGATGTCAAATTCATTTATGTACATACAGCGAACAGACGTTACGACTCTTTGATTTCAAGCAGGAGATTGGGGAACG
>JAKAAD010000062.1 GCA_021802305.1 bacterium | reverse complement strand
GGAGAGTGCAAGTGAGGACCCCCAGTGCGCTTTTCCGTCTTCTTGGTGACAATTACGCAAAAGGTCTAATGACACAATGCGCAAAGGTGACGAAAAAAAGCAAAAACGAGTACTCTCAACTCCATGTACACTGATATCAAGTTTCAAAAAGAAAAAGGCATTGCCAAAATCACAATCCATCGCCCGGAAGTGCGCAATGCTTTCAGGCCATTGACAGTCACTGAAATGTCTCATGCATTGAACGATGCACGTGAAGACCCCTCCATTGGCGTTGTCATCTTGACGGGAGCAGGCAAAGAAGCATTTTGCTCTGGAGGAGATCAGCGCGTTCGAGGAAATGCAGGTTATGCAGATGAACGGGGTGTGCAGCAACTCAATGTGCTCGACCTACAAAAACAAATACGATCTCTTCCCAAACCCGTCATTGCAATGATTGCAGGATATGCCATTGGCGGAGGCCATGTGCTTCATCTCGTGTGTGACCTTACGATCGCAGCGGATAACGCCATTTTTGGCCAAGTGGGACCTAAGGTAGGATCCTTCGATGGGGGATTTGGTGCAAGCTATCTTGCCCGTATTGTGGGACAAAAAAAGGCACGCGAAATTTGGTTTCTCTGTAGGCGCTATACAGCACAAGAAGCGCTTGCCATGGGACTTGTCAATTGTGTGGTTCCCTATGAAGATTTAGAAGCAACGACCCTTCAATGGTGTCAGGAAATCTTGCAACACTCCCCTCTTGCCATTCGCTGCTTAAAATCTGCATTGAATGCTGACTGTGATGGACAAGCGGGGTTACAAGAACTCGCGGGCAATGCAACTATGCTTTACTACATGACGGAAGAGGCACAGGAAGGCCATAAAGCCTTTTTAGAAAAGAGAAAGCCAGACTTTTCTCGCTTTGCGCATTCGCGATGAATTCTCTGCAAATATGGGTAGCTGCAACCCGACCAAAAACACTCATTGCCAGTGTAAGCCCTATTCTCATTGGATCCGTTCTTGCTCTTTCCCACCACTCTCTTCCTTGGGAATGGTGCATCTGCTTATTGATAACTGGATTAGGCATTCAGATCGGAACGAACCTCTGTAATGATTATTACGACTTCTTAAAAGGAGGAGATTCTGCGCAAAGAAAAGGTCCCTTGCGCGTGACAGCAGCAGGTCTTGTCTCACAACAAACAATGCGAAAGGCTATCATTCTTACTTGCATTATGACCATCATTGCTGGTCTTCCTCTCGTTGCTCGAGGAGGTCTTGTGATTGCTTTTCTTCTTGCAGGCGCACTCTTATTAGGATGGATGTATACAGGGGGGCCTTACCCTCTTGCTTATCTTGGACTAGGAGAATGTTTTGTCTTTCCTTTTTTTGGCCCCGTCGCAACGGCATGCGCGTACTTTTTGCTCACGCGCACCTTTTCCTGGGAAGCAGGATACGCAGGGATTGCTCCCGGTCTCTTTTCTACTGCGCTTCTCATTGCAAATAATATGCGAGATGTCGAAGAGGATCGCAAAACAGGTAAACGCACACTCGTTGTGCGCTTTGGCACGCATTTTGGCATATGGGAATATGGAGTCACATCTCTTTTTGCCATCCTCGCGTCCGCATTTTTTTGGAGGAACTTCCCTTGGACATCGCTCACTCTTGCTTTACTTATTCCCGCTTCTCGTTTGGTCTATAGACTTGCCCATGCACAAGGAAACTATCATCCAGTCTTTTCCGGCATAGGAATGCTTTTTTGGGCCTATACACTTTTATTTTCCATTGGCGTTTACCTAGGCTAGCGCTATGCATTTCTCACTCTATCGCTATTCTCTTTCTCTTCGCCATCTTGATAGGAAGCGATCGGGAATTCTCCTCTACGTTCAGCATGACGATGGACGTGAAGGATGGGGTGAAATGGCTCCTTATCCAGGAAGAAGTACCGAATCCTTGGTGCGAGGAATACATGAACTGAAAGCTGCCATGCGGGCTCTCAATGAACGTACGCCTTGTCCTCTTCTTTCTCCCTCCGTAGAATTTTGTTTGGAATCTGCCCTCTCTTTTCAGCCTCCTTCTTCCCCCATTCCTTTTTGCACCCTTCTTACAGGATCCAAAGAAGAGATGATGGAAAGAACGCACGCATTAAAGGGATTTTCTCACGTCAAAATCAAAGTGAGCGCTTTGAGTACAAGAGATATAGAGGAGATTGTTCATGCTCTTCATCCTAACTTCGTCATTCGCCTGGATGCAAATCGATCCTTTTCTTATGAAGAAGCAAAAAGGCGATTTGCCCATCTTCCCGTTGAATACATCGAAGAACCAACGCACGAATTACATGCTTTAGAAACCCTGCCCTTCCCCTTTGCGCTGGATGAATCCCTTTCCACAATTGAAGTCTTGCCACAAACCAAAAAGTTGTTCGCCCTTGTGCTGAAACCCACTATTATAGGAGGAAAAAAAATGTGCTCTCAATGGGCCAAAAATCATCGCGCTGTGCTCAGTAGTTGTTATGAAACGGGCATTGGTATTGCACGAATTGCACAAATGGCACAAGAAATGCCACACCTACTCTCTCCTCCAGGACTTGATACCTATCGATTTCTAGAAAATGATGTACTGCTAGAACCTTTCCGCATCCGGCATGGATGCTTGATCCCCCCTAACCATTTTGCAGTGAACTTCCAACGCCTGGAACCCATTTCGCATGACTGAAATCCATTGTTTCATTGCTGAAAGAGCAGCGCGCTCGCCCCATCAACCGATCATCATTGTAGAAAAAATAACATGGACTGCGCAGCAATTAGATAATGAGATTGCTCGTACATGTGCATCTTTACATGAGCTCGGCATTCAAGCGGGCGATCGCGTCGCTTTTATCGCAAAACAAGAGATTGCAACCATCCTTGTCATCTTTGCTTTACTTCGATTGCGCGCAACCTCTTGTTTGCTGAGCAGTCGAGAACCGGAGAAGAGATGGAAAGAACTAGCAAAGCGATGTTCTGCTACGCATTGGATTGACCCCACCCTATTGCCCACTACTACAAAGCGATTTTTGGACCGGTCGATTGAGGAGGATACCATTGCTACGATGCTCTACACATCGGGATCCACAGGTATGCCAAAAATTGCTTGCCATACTTTTCGAAACCATAGAGAAAGTGCAGAAGGGATTATCCCTGCTCTCCATTACACACAAGACTCCCTTGTTCTTCTTTCTCTCCCCCTCTTTCACGCAGGGGGGCTTGCTCTTCTCTTTCGCACTATTCTTAGCGGCGCTACTCTCTTACTTTCTTCAGCACCTCTTCATGAAGTGCTACATATGCACAAAGTGACCCATGCTTCCATTGTTCCCACGCAACTTCATCGCATCCTAGAGAAAAGCTCCTTTCCCATTCATACTTCTTTTTTGCTGGGAGGTGCATATACTTCCAAGCCTCTCCTTCAACGTGCAAAAAAAGCAGATCTTCTTGTTTTCAACTCTTATGGATGTACGGAAATGAGCTCTACAATTACACTTTCTCACGAACCTTGTACAGAAGAAGCAGGCGCTATCTTGCCACATCGCATCTTAGAAATTCGCTCTTCTGGTGCAGTATTCGCAAAAGGAAGCACTCTCTTCCAAGGATATTGGGATCCCCAAACCTGTACTCCTCTACTTCCTACTCACAATGGCTGGTTTGCTACAAATGATCTAGCTGAGTGGACTCCAAGAGGGTTTCTTTACATTGGACGAGCCGATCGGCAATTTATTTCAGGAGGAGAAAATATACAACCGGAAGAAATTGAAGCTGCTCTTTTATCGATTGACGGAATCTCTCACGCGACCGTTGTCCCCGTACACGATGTGGAATTTGGACAGAGACCCATTGCATACGTCCAAGATATGATCGCAGAAAGAAATCCCAAAGTATTGCAAGAAATCTTACAAACACTCCTTCCCAAATTCAAAATTCCTATACGCATATTTCCGTTTCAAGGCACCACAGCTCTTTCGAAAAAAGATTTTTAAGGAGATGTTTTTGGTTGCCTTGAAAGCAAGAGAAAAAGTTGAGAGGATCGACAAATTTTTTCTTATGCGCGAATATCATCCTTGAGATACAACAGACGTTGCATAAGACTCCAACATAATAGTAGAGCGAGTGAAATACCGCATAGTCAAGACTGATGGGAGATTGAAGACTGCTCAATTCAAACTGCTGTGCGCTTTTATAGAGAGCCAACAGGGAACTCTCTTTGCTGTTTATACTGGTTAAAGCACTCATAAACACTATAAAATTAATTTCTTTGCAGCAGATTGTCAACTAAAAATTTTACACAATTGTTGAACGCTGTCAGAAAATTTCCGGATCTTTTATACTCTGAACTTTCCGGTCAAACCAATGAACAACCTTTCTCTCTTTCAGGTCCATAATGAAGGACTGACACCTTCTTCGAATGATTGTGCAGAACACCTGCTGCACGAAGGCCAGATGCATCTATTAAAAACGGATGATTTTGCCTCGTCAATGCAACTCTTTGCCCAATCGCTTGCGCTTTCGCCACAAAATTGGAAGCTTATTTATGAACAAGGTCTTTCCTTGCTGGAGTTTGCAACGAGAAAAATGCACAAACAAGCTCTACTTTTTGCGCACAAACGATTTAAAACCGCTAGCATTTTAGCGCCTGAACATGGAGAATTATGGGAAACTTGGGGCTATTGCCTTTCTATCTTAGGTGCACTCACCCAAGAAGAGCGTTTCCTTCGCGAAGCATTAGAAAAAGTCGAGCGCGCCATTTCTCTTGGATCTACGTCTCAAGAGCTCTACTGGGAGCGAGGAAAAATCTATTTCCGTCTCTCTGAACATTCCGGAGAGGCTCTTGATGCACAGCTTGCGATCGATGCCTATCAATGCCTCGCACAAAAAGAGACAGCTCTTCCCTCCGATTTTTGGTTAGACTTTGGAATTGCTTATCTCCATCTTTCATCGCACATCAATGATATGTGCTATTCTTTGAAGGCAATTTCCTGTTTTAGACATGCCGCTTTTTTAGACAGAGACAATACTTCCGCGTGGAAATACCTTGGACAAACTTTTGCAAATCTCTACTTCGTTTCCCACGACGAAGACCATTTTACACAAGCGACTGCATGTTTTTCTGTAGCAGCGAAACACTGCCCCAACGATGTACTCCTTTGGTCTCAATGGGCAGAATTTTGCTGCCAGGCTGCAAGACATCGACCTGATACAAACAAGCTGCGATCGTGCATCGAAAAATGCCATCGCATCCTTTCGCTAAAACCCAACTGTGCAAAGACCATAGCTTTGCTCGCGGAAAGTTTAGGCATGTTGGGAAAGGCGATGGAAAGAATCGATCTCATCATCGAAGGAGAAAATCGCATCTTACAAATTGCAGAAGAAGAGGAAGATGATCCGGAAATTTGGCGTGCTCATGGGCATATTTGCATGATCCTCGGGGAGTATTTTCACGATCTCGACATCTTCTATCAAGCAATTGAAAAGTTTCAAGTTGGGTTATCTTTAGATCGGACGCAACACGCTCTATGGCATGCAATGGCATCGACGTATAGTCTCATCGGAGAACGAGAAGATTGTCCCGAAGAATACGAACGCGCATTGCGTTTTTACCAAAAAGCGATTGCCCTATACCCTGCTACGCATTACATCATCGATTACGCAATCGCCCTTTCTAAATATGGAGAAATCACGCAAGATCAGTCCTCTTTAGAAAAAGCATGTGTTCAATTTGAGAACATTCTTTCTAAGCAAAAACAAGCTATTTATCAGCATCCGG
Source organism: bacterium (assembly GCA_021802305.1). GTDB lineage: Bacteria > Chlamydiota > Chlamydiia > Chlamydiales > Rhabdochlamydiaceae > JAKAAD01. The sequence continues at coordinate 425 of JAKAAD010000062.1, read as the reverse complement.
ATTGGCTTTTCTATTATGCATGTGCATTAGACGCACTAGGGGAGTTTTACGAAGATGAGAGCATCTACATGCGTTCCATCGAATATCTTGCCCATGTTTTAATGATTGACCCAGATTTTACTATTGCTCATCACCGCTCGGCCGTAGCCCTTTCTCACTTAGGAGAGTTGTCAGGGGAACTTCTCCATTTTGAACACGCCCTGCACCATATTCGTTTGGCCGCAAAACAAGATGAAGACAATGAACAAATTCTTTGCGATTGGGCCATCATTTTAATGCACATTGCGCAAAGAACTATCCATCCTTCAGAAGCCGAACAGCTCTGGCATGATGCAGAGCGCAAGCTTCTTCATGCCGTTCAATTAGGCAGTGCTTCGGGCTACTACCATTTGGGTTGCTTACATGCACTGTTGGGATATGTTGAT
>JAKAAD010000061.1 GCA_021802305.1 bacterium | reverse complement strand
AGTTACAGAAGTAGTTCCCGCAGGCCCTTTTTATCCCGCGGAAGAGATGCACCAAGAGTATTATGAAAAAACAGGCGAAGCTCCCTACTGCCATCGGCGCATAGGTAGGTTTTAAAATCAGATTCTTTTATCCAAAAGTCGCAAAAAAAATTTAATCCTTTCTTCCATGACATTTTCCGCTTTCTTTGATAAAATGGTCAGCAATGACATTGCTAAAAAAATCTCTTTCCACATTATTTCGTACCTCTGTAGGGATGCGAAATTTTATCTATGACCGTGGGTGGATTGCACAAAATCGCCTCCCTGTAACGGTGGTAAGCGTAGGAAATATTGCAGTTGGGGGAACGGGGAAGACACCCTTTGTGCAGATGCTCGTACAGGCTTTGGAAGTCGAAGGTCCGGTTGCGATTCTTTCTCGAGGATATCGATCCCAAATTGAGCGATCCGGCCGCATTGCGAAAGTCTCCGATGGGGCAGGACCGCTGTATAGTGTGCGAGAGTGTGGGGATGAGCCCTACTTTTTAGCAAAAACCACACGGGCCCAAATTTGGGTAGGTCCCAATCGCGTTGCTTCCGGATATTCTGCGATCCAACATGGAGCGCGTTGCCTGATCCTCGATGATGGGATGCAGCATTTGCGCCTTGCTCGAGATATAGAAATCGTCCTCCTCGATGGAGAAGACCCTCTTTCCGGAGGCGATTTCTTACCCTTGGGAAAATTGCGCGATTTCCCTTCTCGATTGAGAGGAGCTCACTTGATTGTGATCAATCACGTGCAGAACGAAAGTGCCTTTCAAAAAATTGTAGAGGAGATCCGCACCATGACCTCAGCCCCGTGCATTGGAGTATGTCCGGAACTCATCTTGCCATCGAAATGGTATGGGAAAAAAGTGGGGATATTTTGCGGGATAGGAAATCCCGATCGTTTTGTACAGGGCGTAGAATCATTGGGTGTTTCCATTGTAGATCGGTGGTTGTTGCGCGATCACAGCGTACCCGTGCGACGGGCACTACAACGCTTTGCAGATTCTTGTGTAGAGAAGCAAGCAGAATGCCTTCTTTGCACAGAAAAGGATGCAGTCAAAATTCCTTTAGGCGTCGAAACGAACATCCCCATTGTTCCTGTGAAAATGAGACTTCGCCTCGTTGCAGGAGAAGAATATTGGGAGCAATTGGTGAAAAATATCAAAACAGGTATGGAGTGGAATGGATCAAGACATTAAAGTCACATTGCCGAAGTTAGGTGAAAGCATCCACAGCGCAAGGGTGGTGCAGTGGTTTAAACACGTAGGGGAATACGTGGATCGAGATGAGCCACTATTGGAAGTCTCCACTGACAAAGTCAACAGCGAAATTCCTTCACCCCTATCCGGCGTTCTCAAAGAAATTGTGGCGGAAGTTGACCAAGAAGTAGCGGTAGGAGCTCCTTTAGCTCTCATGAGAGCAGAAAAAGGGAATGAACCTGTACAGATGGCTGCACCTTTAGAAGACACAACATCTAAGCAAGAAGAAAAAAATAACTTTCTTTCCCCCGCAATCCTTCGTCTTGCAAAAGAGAATGGGGTAAGTGCGAGCATTCTTGAAACAATGACAGGAACGGGAACAGGAGGAAGGGTGACCAAGCAAGACCTCGAGCGCTACATAGAAAAATCCAAGCAACGCGTCTGTGCAAAGAGTGCAAATTCCCCTGATGTGGAACGCGTAGTGATGACGGGCATGCGCAAAGCGATTGCAGACAACATGGTTCGTTCTTTTTATGGTGCGCCCCATGCAAGTTTGGTCATTGAAGTAGACATCACAGAGATCTCCCACCTCCTGAAAAAAGAGAAAGAAGCTTTTATGCAAAAACATGGATGTAAATTAACGCTCACGAGTTTTGCCATCCGTGCTCTAGTAAGAGCGCTTCAAGAATATCCGATGCTCAATTCCTCTTTAGATGGCGACACTATCGTCGTGAAGAAATTTGTGAATGTTGGAGTTGCCGTAAGTGTGGAAGAAGGATTAATGGTGCCTGTACTGAAGCACTGTCAACGCATGAAAATTGCGGAGATTGCAAAAATGCTCCACGATGTTGCAGTACGTGCAAGAGCTGGGCAGCTCAAGCCTAATGAAGTGCAAGAAGGAACAGTTACTATGACAAATTTTGGCATGACGGGTGTGCAAATTGGGATTCCCATCATTCGCCACCCGGAAGTTGCCATCATTGGTTTAGGCGCAGCACATAAAAAAGTTGTGCCCATGGAAGATGAAGTCATTGCTGTGCGTACAATGATGTATGTGTCGCTGACCTTTGACCACCGCGTTCTCGATGGAATGTATGGATGCGGATTTCTCAATGCAGTGAAGAAACATCTCGAATCTCATCCTTCCGCCGAAGAGTAAGCGGGAACTCCGTCGTATTGATAGAGCATTTCCACGCTAACCACTTCGTATCCTAAGGATTGTACAGCGCGAACGATGTCCAGACATTGGTTAGGAGTTGCTTCGCTTTTCTGATCCTTGTGCATGAAACGAAGGCGCCATTGATCAATGCAAAATGTTTCCGGCTGTCCTTCCGGCCAAATGCGTGCTCCTCGATTGCTGATCATCCGAAGTGCAAGAGAGGAAAATCCATGAGAAGTGAGAGTGTGAAGGATACTCGCTGTGCTATCATGAGAGAAGATCGTCACATCGATTCCTACACAGGTTCGCTGTTCAGAAGGCACCTTATTTGCAATAGGAAACGAATGGAGTCGGCTCTGCTTTGCATGTTTTGCCTTTGGGAGAGTGTGCGGAGTATTTCCTAAGTTTTTCACAACAGCTCTCGCAAATTCTCGCGTCCCTACTTTTTGTCTGCTCGTGCCCTCCGTAAAAATGTCATAGGTATGGATTCCTTCTTCGATAGTGCAGAGCCATGCATTGTGAATTCTCTCTGCAATTTCCGTCTCATTGAGAGAATGGAGCATGAGAATGCTTGCGTGCAGAAGACCCGAAGGATTAGCCACATTTTGACCGGCACGTCGAGGAGCAGATCCATGAATCGCTTCAAACATAGCACCATGATCGCCAATGTTTGCAGATCCTGCGAGGCCCACGGAACCAGAAATTTGTGCCGCAACGTCAGAGAGAATGTCACCGTAGAGATTGGGAAGCACAATCACATCAAAAAGTTCCGGAGTATCTGCCAGTTTGGCAGCGCCAATATCGACAATCCAGTGCTCTTTTTCAATTTCTGGGTATTGCTCACCGATTTCGTTAAACACTTTGTGAAAGAGTCCATCGCTCAATTTCATGATGTTGTCTTTCGTGAAACAGGTGACTTTTTTGCGTCCATATTTTCGCGCATATTCAAAAGCGTAACGAATGATTTTTTCAGATCCGGGGCGGGAAATGAGTTTTATCGATTTCGTTCCTTCATAAGATTGTCTATATTCAAGGCCTACGTATAAATCTTCTTCATTTTCTCGAATGATTGTAAGGTGCATCCCGGGATGTTTTGTTTGAATGAAGGGAGCATAAGCTTCACAAGGTCGCACATTGGCGTAGAGATTAAAAGAAGTGCGAATCGTGACATTTAAACTCTTAAAACCACCTCCTTGAGGTGTCGTAATGGGTGCTTTGAGAAATGCTTTTGTCTTGCGAAGTATGTCCCATGCTCGAGGTTCCATTCCCGTTGGTATGCCGCGCAAGTAGACCTTTTCTCCTATCTCAATTTCCTGATAGTCGAGAGGGGCTCCTGCTTCTTTGAGTACGTGAAGCACGGCATCCATGATTTCCGGGCCAATGCCATCGCCACGCGCGATTGTAACGGGGATTTGTTGAGACGAGTTCATGATCTGCGCGGAGCATATCTCATGGGGTGACAGCATTGCAAGTAACTGTTATGCTACATTCTAGTGCTCTGTGCAATTATTGCACAGAACGATAGTATTGAGCATGACGACACTCGAACAATTGCTTAGCATACAAAAAGAACTCATAGCGGATTATTTTGCGCGGTTAGATGTGCGAGAGGTGGGTCATGTTGCTGCGCGTATAGAAAACATCACAGGACTTCTCGTCTTTACTGGTGTAGGAAAGAGCGGAATCATTGCCGAAAAGATTGCAATGACACTCGTGTCAACGGGTACGCGCGCACTCTTTCTCCCAGCCGGCAATTTTTTGCATGGAGATCTCGGTATCTTAACAGAAAAAGATGCGCTCGTTGTGTTAAGTCGAAGCGGAGAAACGCAAGAGCTCCTCGATCTTCTTCCTTTTGTCAAAAAGAAAGGCGCAATGACAATTGCAGTGGTTTCAAAAAGAGATTCGCGGTTAACTAAATTGTGCGACGAAAAAGTTGTACTGCCCATGGAAAGAGAACTCTGTCCCTTTAATTTGGCGCCTACGATTTCCACAACAGTCCAACTTCTTTTTGGCGACCTTCTCGCTGTGTACCTCATGAAGTCAAAAAATGTAGCGCTTACTACATATGCAGAAAATCATCCTGGAGGCATTCTTGGTAAAACAGCAACGCTACGCGTAGATGATCTCATGTGGCAAGGCGATGTCGTGCCGTGCGCCTCTCCAGGAGATCGCTTGATTGATGTGCTTGTCGAACTCACAAATAAAAAATGCGGGGCGCTTCTCATTACCGATAAGGAAAAGAGATTACAAGGCATTTTTACGGATGGGGATTTGCGAAGATCATTGCAGAGACACGGAAGCAAAGCGTTGGAACTAACGATGGAGGTGCTCATGACAGCCAATCCCTTATTCATTCAATCAGGAGCACGCGCGATAGAAGCGCTGCAAACGATGCAAAACAATCCCAAAAGATATGTCATGGTGCTTCCGGTTGTTGCAAGAGATCGCGTGGTAGGAGTTGTGCGCATGCATGACATTGTGCAAGCAGGAATAGGATGAGTATGCATGATTTTACGTGGGATTTAGAAACTATCCTAATTACGACGATTTTTCTTTTGGGATATCTTGCAATTATCTTTGAATACACCATTAAGCTGCACAAATCTGGGGTGGCGTTATTACTCGCCGTAATGACGTGGTTGATCTATATTGTGACTCATCATGCGAATGTAGGAGAGGGAGTAAAAATCCTCGGTGAATTCGTTGGGCAAGTCGCGCAAATTATTTTCTTTTTGATGGGGGCAATGACACTTGTCGAGCTCATCGATTCACACAAAGGATTTAAAATTATCACCGATAAAATCAAAACCCATTCTCGAAGAAAGTTATTGTGGATCATTGCTGTGGTCTCGTTTTTCTTATCTGCAGTGCTGGATAACTTGACCACCACGATTCTCATGGTTTCCCTTCTTCGAAAGCTCGTGCCACAACACTCGGAGCGCATCCTCATGGGATGCATTGTCGTTATTGCTGCAAATGCAGGTGGTGCATGGACGCCTATCGGAGATGTGACTACAACGATGCTATGGATTGACCATAGAGTTTCCAGCCTTGGTGTGATCAAGACGATTGTTTTCCCAGCTATTGTTGCATTTCTCATACCCATGTTTTGGTACACCTTTCGTCTGAAAGGACGGCTTCCCAAGGCAGAGAAACAACTGAAGGAAAAACTAGAACCCGGTGCAAATGTGGTGCTTAGCTTAGGAATTGCGGGGTTGATTTTTGTGCCTATTTTCAAGGCAATTACGGGAATGCCCCCTTATACGGGAATTCTTCTCTCTCTTTCGGTCCTTTGGATTGTCACGGATTTGATGCATTTTAAATACGAAGAGCGTTCCCACCTTCGCGTTCCTCATGTTTTAACACGCGTCGATACATCGGGAATCTTGTTCTTTCTCGGGATATTGCTTGCCGTCAATGCGCTCGAAGCAGCAGGACTTCTTCACGCGCTCGCAGAATGGATGAATGAAGCATTTAAAAGTCAGGATACCATTGCACTCGTTTTAGGCCTACTCTCTGCATGTATAGACAATGTCCCCCTCGTTGCTGCCACTATGGCCATGTATCCCTTAGCACAATATCCCATGGATATTCCCTTTTGGCACCTCATCGCGTATACGGCAGGTACAGGAGGAAGCATTTTCATCATAGGTTCCTCTGCGGGAGTAGCAATGATGGGAATAGAAAAAGTCGATTTTTTTGACTATCTTAAAAAAGCAGCTCTTCCTGCCCTTTTTGGATATTTTGCCGGGTACGCTGTCTATGTTGCGATGCACTAGTGCTTTGTTCGATAAATTTTCATACTTTCATCTG
>JAKAAD010000060.1 GCA_021802305.1 bacterium | reverse complement strand
GGATCATGAGGGTACTACAGCTGTTTCGGCTCGCAAGATATGTGTATAGAGGCGAACAGGTTTCGCTTTTTGGACATCTTCGAGATGTAGGCGTTCATTAGGAGACCAGCCCCCTTCAGGTCCAATGTATAAAACGATAGGAGTGGATAGGGAGTGCTCACCGGCCCAAAGAAAGGGGGCGCTGGGGCGGGGATCGGCAAAAAATTGCATGGTGGCCTTTTGTCGCTTCCACATTGTAAGAGGTTCTTTGAGAAGGATTTCGGGAAGAGTAAGCCGACCGGATTGTTTCATAGCACTGATAGAAAGTTTTTGAAGGCGCTCTTTTTGTTGAGCGCTCAGGTTCATTTTTGCACTTCTTTCCCCTGGAAATATCCAAAAAGAAGCGACTCCTAGTTCCGTCCCTTTCTCAATAGCCCATTGGAGATGGGAAAAGAGCGACATTCCCATAGCAATAGTGATCTGTGAAAGTGGTTCCTCAATCAGGGAGTGAATCTGCACAGTCGCTTGGGTGGCATTACATGCAACGAGCGTTCCTTCGGCCCCTTGTCCAAAGCCATTGATCAGGAGAAGAGGATCTCCTTTTTTTGCGCGAAGGACATGAATCAGATGATGGTGTTCTTCTTTAGGAAGTGCGATCAAGGCTTTTTGGGAAAAAGAGATAGGGCAATAGAGTTTAATGACCACGATGTAGCGCTCCCTTCAATTAATTTTTATAAGTATCTCTTCTGTAATTTTCTTGAGTTGTATTCCAAAATCGAGATGAGCAATGCTTTTTCGAATCCGATCGGCTCGATCCGCAGTTTTTGGGGTATGCATTGCTTTTCGGAGTGCTTGTGCAACGCATTCTACATCGTCTGCATTTTCTAACGTCTGTCCCATATGTTCTTCGAGAATTTCGTGGCCGCCATTTTCTTTGGAAGAGAGGACGGGAACACCCATGCCCAGTGCTTCTACTGTGACATTGGCAAAGGGATCGTAATAGGAAGGAATTGCTAGAAGGTCTGCGATTTGGAAGAAGGCTACTGTTTCGCGCAAGGGCCCAAAGAAAAAAACGCGCCCTTTTAATCCAAGTCTTTCTGCTAACTGTTGATACAAGGGTGTCTTTTTATCGTGACCTACCACACTAAGCTGTACGTTTTTATCATTGAGGTGCGCAAGTCCGCGAAGTAAGCGGTCTAGTCCCTTACGGCGGAAGTTATGGCCAAGGAATAGGATTTGGTAGCAATGAGGATCTAATCCCCATTTCTTGGCTTGTTGCGGACGAAGTGTTTCCCACGCATTAAAATGGGATTCCAGCTCTTTCCATGCAACTCCGTTGTGAACGACACAAATTTTAGAAGGCTCAACGTGATAATAATGCAATACATCGCGTTCCACTTGATGGGAATTTACAAAGAGTTGTTGTAAATCCGGATGTTCAAAAGCTCTTTTTTCCATTGTTAGGATCGTGCGATGGAGTGGATTGATGGAAAAGCTCGCTCTTTTCCAAAAGGATTCATGGTTTGCTCGGGAAGCAAGAAATGCAGGATAGACGCCGTTTCCTGCTCGAATATGAGTTTGATAACGATTGCGATCCAAACTAAAGACAATGGGCGTGGGATGTGTTTTCAGATATTGTTGACATAGATGATCAAAATGCAAGATTTTCACAACGCTCAAGGGTTTCCAAATAGGAAAAGAGACAATAGAAAGGAGGGGATGATGAAAAGGAAGATCCTGCATCTCCGTTGTAAGGAGTGTAACAGGTGCTCCGGATAGGCAAAGCTCTTTCATAATCGCAATTGCTGCCTTTTCAAGGCCTCCCGGGTGAGAAATAGAACTCTTAATGAACGTGATCACAAAAAGAGCGTTCGATCTTTCAAGGTGGGACTAAGCTGCAGGGGCTTATCTTTTTGAGAGTACAATTGGAAATGATACATATAGCTTCGAAAGCGATTGCGAATATGTTCTTCTTGCAGATGCGCTTTAGATTCTCTCGCTTTTCCATCCATGTCGCTTTGCAAGAGCGCGGCGACATAACGGTCTTCGAGACGACTAGGATCAATGAATTGCACAGCAACACGAGGAGGCTCTTGGTGAGAGGCAATGATCAAAAGCTCTACGGAACCACTCACTGTTTTGAGAAAGAGTCGATCGACGCCGCATGCATAGAGAGGAGCATTAAAAAATTGCACTCCCCGATCTTCCTTAAGCATCTCAGAGGGGGCAAAGGCGATAGGAGATCCTTCTTGCTGCAGTTCTGAGGCAATGTGCACGTGGACGGGAATGGGAAAGTCGATGGGAATGGCATCAGAGCGCACGAATTCGAGTTTTAAATTTTTGGCTAAGGGATCATCGATGGGAATAGGGTTTTCAGAAAGCGCAGGAAGAAAGAGCTGCTTCCAATGATCGGGAACAGCATAGCTAATGACATCGTGACCACTATTATGATCAGCGCTCTGCAATGCATCAAGATCAGCTTTTGAAATATTGTTGAGATTAAAGGTCAATTGATGCTCTCGAAGCTTTAGTCGCTTGATGACTTCATCAGGACCAGTGAGTTTTAGCTTTAGATGATAGGGCCAGGCATCGAGAAATTGGTAACCTCTTGGGGGTTCGCCGGTAGGACGCGTGATGGTGACCATGATGTAATCAGTTATGAGCTTACTCATGCGCAAAGGCACATTAGGCGCATGAACACGACTGATGCGCCCTGCTAAATCAAGCTCTGGATTGAGCGAAACGAGATTCTGTTTCGTAAAGGTTGCAATCCAATCCTCTGTATGATTTCTAGCATCGACGACCATTTCGATGTCATGAGGAGAGATTTGGTCAATGAGATCTTTATTTCCTACAAGAGTGAGGTTCATCTTTTTTTCTAAACAGCCATTAGGTTGTAAACCGGCAACAGTAAGGCCAGCGGGAACATTAAGGACGCGTAAGGGAACGCCGTTAAACGTACGCGTCTCCGTCATCGAATGATGAACCACGAGCCAAATGACAACAGATAATACCAATGCAACGAGTTTGCGCGGCCAATTGTGCAAAATGAGCTTAAAAAGAAAGAGTTTTACTGCTTCCCGAACCATTCTTTGAGCCTTAAAGGTGTTTTAAATCGAGTCTCAGTTGGCGAAGTAAATATACTGCGCAAGATTCCCTTGAAGCGATCGATCTTGACTCCAGGGGTAATGATCCCCTCTCGGGCGATAGAGACTTTTGCTGTTTCTTCGGAAACGATGATCACAACCGCATCAGTAGTTTGGCTGAGTCCTAGAGCTGCGCGATGCCTTGTACCCATTGCACGGGGAATAGATGCTCCCTCATTTTGCAAGGGCAAGATGACGGAGGCTGCATAGATAGATTGATCTTTTATAACAACGGCACCATCGTGAAGAGGGGAGTACGTAGCAAAGATGGATTCGAGGAGTTCAGAAGAAAATTGTGCGCGCAGCGGAACGGCTTTGCTCGTAAATTCATCTAGAGAGTCCTCGTTTTGCAGGACGACCAAAGCGCCGAGGCGCTTTTCAGCAAGCCTATAGACAGATTGCGAGAGCTGCTCAAGAAATCTTTCGAACGCGGAGATCTCTCGAACTTTTCGTCCCTTTAAGCTCAATTTGGAAAGTGCCATGCGGAGTTCCGGTTGAAAGATAATGAGAATGGCAATGATGGCCACATTTCCAAATAACAAGAGAAGCTTATGTAAAATCGGTAGTTTAAACCAGGAGGAAATTGCGAATATAAAGAGAAAAGCGAGTAATCCCAAAACCATGTCGCGGGAGCGAGTATCCCAGATAAAGGAAAGGATATAGTTGAGCAAAATTGCAATAATTAAAATCTCAAAGAAAGGGGTAAGAACATGCATAGCTATTGGGCAATAGAATAGCAGGTGTTTCAAGAAATTCCAATGGAAAATATGTCCTAAAAATCTTTTTTCTGTATACAAGCATAGTATGCCTTTAAAGAAAGGAAAGAGCAAAAAAACGATCTCTGAAAACATTCGAAGAGAAATCGCTGCAGGAAAGCCGCAGAAGCAAGCCGTTGCCATCGCATTACAACTTGCTAGAAAATCAGGTGCCCCTATTCCCCGCAAGAAAGGAAAATGAAGTTTATCATCCTGGTCATACTTTTTCTATCTTCAGCATGTTGTCATGGATCAGTTCCTCGCTTAGAGTGTGAAAAAAAAATTGGAGAGATCAAGATTTATGGAAAAGTGATTAAGCGTTATCAGTTGCGGGGAGCCCATTTTCCTCCTGGCGAGCGCTATCGCTTGTTCGTGAAATGGTATAATGGGGAAGAAGCGGAAACTCTTCTCTATCAATCAGATGAAAAAGGTCGCCTTTTCTTATCCGGGGAAGAGCAAAAGGAACCTCTTTATGCTCTTTGTCCATTAAAAAGAGGGGAGCGAGTTTCTTTTTTAATGCGTAGCGAACGCGATCCTCATTTTTTTGTAACAACATCCATTGTTCCCTTTCCTCTTGTACTTAAAAAGAGAGGCATCTCTCTTGAACTAGAGCTCTTGAGTGCAGAAGGAGAGCGATTCATGGTTCACGGGGAAGGGTTTAACCCAAGAGAACACATTGAGCTGCAATGCTATACGCAAAAAAAAATGGAGAGCGTACACATAGAGGCGAATGTTTTGGGCTTTATCGATGTTCCCATTGCCTTTCCGGTTGAAGAAGGGCAATGGAATAAAGCACAACTCACAATTGTACGAAAAACCAGGAAAATGACCTTTCCCATAGTTGTGGGATCCCCGGCTCTAGAATATGTGGGCGGTTGCTGCCTAGAAATTCGCTAGGAAAATGCGCGTTCTTCGAGCGCATCAACGCGTCTCATTTCCAAATATGCTTTCAACGTACGTTCTTAGGTCAAATGGTTCCATATCATCCTCTCCTTCACCTGTGCCCATCCATTCCACCGGGATTCCCAATTCTCGATAAATAGGAAGGACGATCGCTCCCTTGGCAGATCCATCGAGCTTTGTCAGGAAAATCCCCGTAAGAGGTGTGCAAGAATGAAATGTGCGCGCTTGATCAATGGCATTTTGTCCCATTGTTGCATCCAAGACGAGGAGTGTTTCATGAGGAGCCGAGGGCACCACCTTTTGTGTGACGCGCCGGATCTTCTCGAGTTCTCGCATCAAATCGACTTTGTTCTGTAAACGCCCGGCAGTATCGATGAGCAACACACTTTTGTTGCGAGCTTTTGCTGCCATCAGCGCATCAAAAACGACCGCAGAAGGATCTCCTCCTTTTATCCCTTTAATGAGATCTATATGAAGTCGCTCTCCCCAAACAACGAGTTGATCAATGGCAGCTGCTCGATATGTATCGCCGGTAGCAACGAGTACAGACTTTTTTTGTTTTTGAAAATAGTGCGCAAGTTTTACAAGGGAAGTCGTTTTTCCAGATCCATTGACTCCCACAATAAGGATCACCTTCGGTTCTCCCGGAGCAGGAGATCCTTTGGATACCTTGGGTGGCGCTTCGAGAAGTTGTATTGCATAATCTCTGAAAAATTTAAGAAACGTAGGAAAATCAGGATGGGAAGTTTTAGAGATTTCTCCTTTGAGGTACGCGATGAATTCTTGGGTGCAGGTCGCCCCTAAATCGGCTTCGTATAAGATCTTTTCAAGCTCATAATAAGTTTGATCATCCCAAGATTTTTCAAAGAGCCCTAACAAACGCGTGCGGAAAAACGAATGCGTTTTGGCGAACGCATTTTTAATTTTTTGAAAGCTGCTTTTTAAAAATCGCAATACCATAACATTGACTAAAGAGAAGTCTATCACATATATCGGAGTAAACAAAAGATGATGTTTAGCTGAGTAAGCTCTGCAAAGGGGAAATTTTTCTTGAATCTACACGAATATCAGACAAAAGAAATACTGCAAAAATATGGCGTCCCCGTTCCTGAATACGGAGTTGTAGGTCGAGCTTTGGATATCCCAAAAGTACTGTCACATCTGCGGCTTAAGGAAGCGGTAATTAAAATCCAAGTACATGCAGGAGGGCGAGGAAAGGGTGGGGGAGTGCAATTTGGCAAAAATCCTGAGGAAATTCTTCGATGGACAGAAAAATTACTTGGAATGCAACTTGTGAATGCACAAACAGGTCCTGATGGGGTCATTGCTCACAAAGTGTTGATTTCCCGTCCCGTGGAGATTAAAAAAGAGTACTATCTTGCGTGCACAATCGACCGAGAAAGAGCTATCCCCGTGCTCATTGCTTCTCCTGAAGGAGGAATGGATATTGAGGAAATTGCTGAAAAATTTCCAC
>JAKAAD010000059.1 GCA_021802305.1 bacterium | reverse complement strand
GTAGCCATTTCGCGAGGAAGGCATGCATCAAACACAGCAACACGATTTCCGGCGTTTTTCACCAAGAGGATAAAATAGTGGAGAGAATTATTCCCAGAGCGATATGGTAAAAGAGAATGAGGATCTCTATCCGAACTCTTCCCTATGCATTCTCTCTATGTGCATGCACAATGCTCTATTCCGAACCATCTGCGCGGCCCGTCATCCCTTCATCTAGTCGAAGGGAAGTGATCAATGGATGGAACTTCATTATCACCGCAGAAGGACTCTATTGGATTGCGACAGAGGATGGCCTATACTATGCACAAAGTGGCAGATCTACAGATGGCAGCACATTCGATGGGCATGTAGAACGCATTCATCCCTCATGGCGCCCAGGATTCCGATTGGGTTTGGGCGGGAATATGCCCTACGATGATTGGGTAACTTCCTTAGATTGGACGTACTATTCTTCCAAAAAGAAGAATGAAAATAGAGGATCGCTCCTTCTCCTTTGGACTGAACCGGATGTATTTGCAAGTTCAGCCAAAGCTCAATGGAAATTGAACTACGATATTCTCGATTTTATTATAGGACGTCCCTTTTGGGCAGGCTACAGATTTTCCATCTTTCCCTTTTTTGGAGTACGAGGAGCCTGGTTAGATCAGGATTTTCACATCCAATCTCTTAGTGGTTCTTCAACGACAAACGTCCATCTCGAAAATGATTTCGCGGGAGCTGGCATTCGCGGGGGTGCAGACATTCGATATATGCTTGCCGGCAATTGGTGTTTCTTTGGTTTATTTTCTGGATCCCTCGTGTACGGCCATTTTCACTTGGGCATGAAGCAAGCAAATCTTCATAGCCGCGATGGTCAAGACCAAGGTCTTCCTTCTGTACAACTGGCAGGGGGTGTGCGCTGGGATAAATTTTTCCGAGAAGGAGCAGTCCACTTAGCTCTTTACGCAGCTTGGGAACAAAATTATTGGTTCAATTTCAATAAGATGGATCATTTCCAAGGCACTCTGCACACTGCTATTCTCCTCAGAAATAACGGTTCTCTCTCTTTGCAAGGAGGAACGTTTGGGCTTCAGTTCTTTTTCTGAAAATCAATGAAGTACTTAATTTAAAAATCAGATGAAGATCACACTTCTGTGCATGGCTGTTCGATTTTTGACGAAAAAATCTCTATCATCTAATCTCGTTGCCTCTGTATGGCGGTCGTAGCTCAGCTGGTTAGAGCACTGGATTGTGGATCCAGGTGTCGCGGGTTCAAGTCCCGTCGATCGCCCTTTTTCCTCATTGTGTATACTAAAGATATGTCTCTACTGCTTGCTTGTTTGTTGGGATTCGTACAAGGAATCACGGAATTTTTCCCCATCAGTTCCTCTACACACCTTCGCTGGTGCAAGGAACGCTTTGGCATGCTCCACGAAGAAAGCGATATCTTGTTTGATCTCTTTTGCCATTTAGGAACGATAGGCGCGTTACTGATGCATTTCCGCCGCGATCTTTTTGTACTTTTTTCTCAGGGAAGAAAAGAGCTTTGGCTCTTTTTCATTGCTCTCATCCCCCTCGTGCCTGGATATTTCCTCTTCAAACCCCTGCGTGAACAACCTCTTCTTCTTTCCCATCTTGGATGGTCGCTCTTAGCTACCGCTGCTATTCTCTATGTAGGGGAACGCTTCGCGCTTACTAAGAGAGCATTAGATCCCCAAGAAGTTGCGCGACTTCCGAAGCAAGATATGCGTACAGCATGTTGGATTGGCATGGCACAAGCCTTAACTCTCATCCCGGGAATCTCCCGCAGTGCTGCAACCATTAGCTCTGCGCGAATAGCTGGCTGGAATGCCCCTCGAGCCACTCGCTTTTCCTTCCTGCTATCCATTCCTACGATTTTAGGTGGTTGCGCCTTGGAATGTGCAAAAAGCTTGTATGCAGGGGCCTCCTTTTTGTATCCTTGGACCTATTATTTTGCAGGTTTTTTTGCTGCATGTATCAGTGGGATTTGTATGATTCGCATGGCGGTGTCAATTTTAGAACGTGGTCGCATGAAATTTTTTGCAGCATACTGTTTTGTATTTGGGTTGGTTTTATTTTTCTTATGAAAAAAAAAGATGCAAAGCACTCTTCTCTTTTTCTTAAAATTTACGGTTGGATCTTCGTAAGCAGCGCTCTTTTTCTTTTCTTAGCTCTTCTTAGCTTTAGGACAAAAAGTACCATGCAAAACTATTTTGGCCTTTTTGGCTGGAGCATAGGCTATGCATCTATTTGGCTCTTTGGATTCAGTGCGTACCTTTTTCCTCCTGCTTTAGGATGGTTGGGCCTGCGACTCTTGCGAAACATTCCCATTAGAAATCTTGCGACAAAGGGAATCTGTTTTGGCCTGCTCGTACTCTCTCTCTGCTTTTTGCTCAATCTCTACGCAGAAAAAAAATGGTTCCTTACTGAAGGATTGCTCAGCCATATTTATACGCAAACGGCTGCATTTGAATTTCCCCTTCCTCGCACCATCACCCGTTGTTATTTAGGCGGTGTCCCTTGGTATTTCCTTTACAAGGATTTGCCGTTTTTAAATCTTCGACATCTCTTAAGCGATCTGGGCATAGGCCTGGCATTTGGAATGACAGCAATCGCTTCTTTCTTTCTCATGACAGAATTAAAACTCCGCACTTTGCTTTCATTTGCTAGAGCTACATGGGCACAAATGGCTTGGAAAGAAAACATCTCTCCACAAAAGCCCATCATTGCCAAAGAAAAGCCTCTCCCCCCCGTGGTAGAAGAAGTGATGTTGCCTCCTACGCGCGTTCATCTTGGACACACGTCCCCCCCTCCGCCAAAACCTCCCAAGCTTGTATCGCAAGAGGGCCCGATCTCTTATCAATTGCCACCTGCCTCACTGCTCAAACAGCCACAAAAAATCAATGCTCCGCTCCTAGAAAAAGAACTCAAACGGCAAGCGGAAGTCTTAGAAGAAACTCTCCTCAGTTTTGGCATCGAAGCCAAGGTGGGCGATATTCATGCAGGGCCGACCATTGCTTCCTTTGAAGTGCATCCGGCAGTAGGTGTGAAAGTACAAAAAATCAAAACGCTGGAAAATGATATTGCTCTCAAACTGCAAGCAAAGTCGATCCGCATCATTGCTCCCATTCCCGGAAAAGCAGCTGTAGGAGTAGAAATCCCTTCTCTATATCCCCAAGAAGTGAGCTTTAAAGAGCTTCTTGTACACTATAAAGATAGTCGAAAAATGCTCATTCCTTTACTTCTGGGGAAAACTGTCGCGGGAGAAAATGTTGTAAGCGATTTGAGCAAAATGCCCCACTGCTTGATTGCAGGTGCAACAGGATCGGGAAAATCCGTTTGTATTAATGCCATCATCATGTCGATCTTGATGACTGCAAGGCCGGATGAAGTGAAATTGCTCATGGTGGACCCTAAAAAAGTAGAGCTTTCCCAATACTCCACGCTTCCACACATGATTGCTCCTGTCATTACGGAAGCCCAAGGTGCCTATGCTGCTCTCAATTGGCTCGTAAAGGAGATGCAACTTCGCTACGAAATGCTCAAGCAGCTCGGCCTGCGCAACATTACGGCTTTTAACCACCGCGCGATCAATCCCGACTTTGAATCTGCCCTAAGTTTGCCTATCCCAGAAAAGATGTATTGCATTGTTGCGATCATCGATGAATTTGCTGACCTCATGATGGCATCGAGCTCCGATCTTGAAACTCCTATTGCGCGAATTGCACAAATGGCGAGAGCTGTGGGAATTCATCTTATCCTTGCTACCCAACGCCCCTCGCGCGAAGTGATCACAGGGCTCATCAAGGCAAACTTCCCTACGAGGATCGCTTTCAAGGTAGCGAGCAAAATCAACTCTCAAATCATTTTGGACGATACGGGAGCAGAAACTCTTTTAGGAAATGGAGACCTGCTCTTTTTACCACCTGGTTCTTCCTCCCTTATTCGTGCTCAAGGCGTCTATGTTAGCGATGAAGAGATGCAGCGCATCGTGCGTTACATTGAAGATCAAGCTCCACCAAATTACCTCATTCCTTCGTTTGATCAGGTGCAAAATGCAGATCTTTTTTCTCAGGAAGAACCTAAGGATGCACTCTTTGAACAAGCCATGCAAATGGTCCTCGAAACAAAAGTCGCTTCTACCACCTATTTGCAAAGAAAACTCAAAATTGGTTATGCACGAGCTGCATCCCTCATGGATGAGCTCGAGGCGAAGGGGATCATCGGGCCGCAGGAGGGAGCAAAGCCAAGACGAGTACTTGTGAAACCATCAAAAACCCAAGATGAAGAATTCGAATAAAAAAGAAATCGAACAAAACCTTCTTCCGCGCTTAAAGTGGATGAGTTTCATCCTTTTTGCTCTGGCACTGGGATCTCTTCTCATCGCTTTCATTGGACCCAAAGAATTGTCTGATGAAGTTCAAGCGCTCATCCGCCTTCAAGAGAGGCTCTTTGGTGAAATAGGAAAGTTAGAACCACGCGCGCATGAAGTGCTCAACTTTTACGTGGTTTCTGCCATCTTTGCCATCATTGGACTTTCCCTCTTTCTCATCTTTTGGAAAAAAAGCAAATCCTTGCTGAAGACAAACGGAGAAGAGCAGTGAATCGGCAAAAACACAAAATTCTCATTGCAGATCACAATTTGGACCTTCTTCGCAAGATACGAAATGCTCCTGTAGCAAAGCAGTATCACTTTGAGGTTGCCCATGATGGCATTGCATGTCTTACAAAGATCGAATCCTTCCTCCCCGACCTCATTATTCTCGATGCCTATCTTCCTAAAATTCACGGCATTGAAATCCTGCGCAAAGTCAAAACTGACCCGCGGACAAAACACGTGGGCGTCATCTTCACCTGTTTTTATCCCCTCATTCAATTCTACCGTCCTGCAATAGCCCTATCAGTTGATTTTTTTCTTCCTAAGCCTTATGCCATTTCAAAGCTTTTTTCTCTCTGCTCCCAATTTTTCAAAGGATCTCTACATCCGGAACCTTTTCACCTTCCAGAAGAGCTCAAAGATGGAGAAAAATCTTATTACATCTCAAAACCTCGTTCGCTAAGCAACTATTTAAAGTTTTGGGGAACGCGAGGATCGCATCCTGTATCTGGCCCTCAGTATACGCACTTTGGGGGCAATACGACCTGTTTAGAAATTCGAAATGGATCAGAGATGATCATCTTTGATGCAGGATCCGGCATTCGTCCCTTAGGAAATACTCTTCGCAATCAGATGCCTAAAGAGGTCCATCTTCTTTTTTCCCACACGCATATCGACCATCTTTCCGGGTTCTCCTTTTTTGATCCTATCTACGATCCCAACTGCCATGTACACATCTGGGCTCCCATCGGATTTGAAAAAGACATTAAGGAAATCTTCACCGATATGTTTGCCTATGCCTTCTTCCCCGTGAAACTCGATGAAATCTCTGCATCCCTCACTTTTCGCGACATCCAAGAAGGCGTCCCTTTTCAAATTGGATCTTTTACCATCACTGCTGCCTATGCGTTTCATCCCGGATCTACTCTTTGCTACAAAATTGATGATGGAAAATATAAGATCGGGTATGCAACAGATAACGAACTCTTCTTTGGGTATCATGGCGATCCCAAGCTCATCACAAAAAAGAGTACTCACTACGCTCCGTATGCAGAACTCGTTCGATTTTTCAAGGGAGTCGATCTCCTCATCCACGAAGCACAATACACCCCTACTGAATATCGAACAAAAGTAGGATGGGGTCACTCCTCTATTTCCAACACGGCTGCGTTTGTCAAACATGCAGAAGTATCGGACTGGATCATTACGCACCACGACCCAGCACATGATGACGATGCTCTTTATCACAAAGTGCAACTACAATATGACGCCGCAGAGGATTTACAACTACCGTGTAGAATCCGCATGGCATTCGATGGACTATTTCTTCCCTTTGATTAGACATCAAATCCTACATGGATTCACTTAGGTATAGCGCATCATACACACATCAAAATTTTTAAAAATAAATCTTTTATTCCTTTGCAAGCTCAAAATGCAATCATTGCACTTCGCTCTTGTTGATGAGCAATGGAGATGCGCGTCGTGATGTCGGATGGAAGAACTTTGCGTACCGTTTCAAGCGCAATTTCAGGAGTGTTGCACTCCGAAGAAAGATGCGCAAGAAAGATATGCTTTAATCCGGTGTGCCACACTTCTTTGAGCAGTGTGGCAGATTCCGGATTCGACAAATGACCTTGGCGACTGAGAACGCGCTATACCTAAGTGAATCCAT
>JAKAAD010000002.1 GCA_021802305.1 bacterium | reverse complement strand
CTAGCGCAATCCTAAACTATTTCAAGCTGCAAACAAAATCAAAAATGAAGTCGATAAACTCATTGAAAAAATGCAAACGCAAGCACAATTTAGTCCTATGAGAAGCGACTTAGAAAATTACGCAGAAGATATCGTCGAGTTCATTGATAACTACCACGCAGAAATAAGCAATGGTCTTACTTATCTCAAATCAGCTCTCGTTGATTTAACAGAAGCTCCTGAAATGGCCCCTCAAATGCAGCGCATCAGTTTCTTTACTGCACTGAAGGATGCTTCTCGCGAGCTCTCGTTGTTTCTCGAAACGTGTTAGAATCTAACACTAGACCTCTTGCGTAATTATTGATGGTACTTATCGTAAAATATTTCGCTTCCAACTGTAATGCCCGTTAAACAATATATTGCTCAAGTTCTGCGAGCAGTAACTGCACCTCTTTATTCTTTTGCGTGAGTATTTGACTCTTTTCTTCAAGTTTTTTAACTATTTCGATCGTATTTCCTAACGCAACTTTCGCTTCATCGATACTCTGAACATGTGAGATTTGCTCAGACATTTTCTTGACATCCTCATCCAAGCTGTCCAGCGCTAGATTGCGACTAAACTGCGTTTCCACAAACGTCATCGAACCTTCAAATTGCTGGTATTTATCGTCAAATATTTTGCCCGTTTGAGCGGCATTGGGATTTACTTGTATAGACATATTTTTCCTCCACGTCTTTCGAGCTACCAGGCTAAAATATCGCTACTAATTTTGTCAAACCTCGACAACATCATCTCATGTAGCCATAAAAATGCGTGCTCTATCGCGCCCTTCAAACAGTGCGAACAACTTTCTTGCCACCCTTCTAATGCATCCACTTCGAGATGATGCATAGCGCGAAATATTGCTGATGTCATCTCTAAAATTAACGATTGGCTTCGTTCCCATACAGGATTGATATGAATGGCATATGCCCTGGAAAATTCGCCACGCTCAAAAACAAGATATAGAAGCTTTCGATGAAGCGATTACAGACTATAATATCCGAGTGGCAAAGGAACTGTCACACGCTGAAATCACCTGACTTGATTTTGCTGCCTTGCATGCTGAAGGAAACCTATTGGACGGAATCCAGACTTCTAGAGTAAATTAAGAAATTTTACATGTCGAACTCCTCTATGTGTATGAAGAGTATCGCCAACAAGGTATTGCCTCCGCTCTTCTAGAACATATTGACTAGCCCTTCATTCTCAAAATAGCGACATCCCTTATCGATCCAATATTTTGTTCCCATAGGCCTTTCGTTGACTGCAATTTTTCTACGCGGATGTTTCTTTGTAAACAACCCCTTTTGTAGGGTCCAACAAAATCTTTTGTCCTTCGTGAATCTTCTCTGTCGCCCCATCTGCGCGTGTGATGAGTGGTAGACGAAGCTCTTCTGCTTTTTGCATTGCAAATTGTTCTGATTCGAGATCTATAGGACTATTTTGCAAAATGAGCCCCGAAGCAACTTCGATAAGTGCTGCATAGGATGCATCACAGCGCAGAAGAAGAAGAATTTTTCCTCGAACTGCTTCTGGTTTCTTTTCCTCTGCAGTATGGACAATGGCTACAACGCCGTGCGTATTTTTCCCAGAATGTGCATTTCCTCGTACTAAGACATCTCCAATGCTCTCCACGAAGGTCATATTCGTAGTCCCAGGTTCCCCAAAAGGTATCCCTGCTGTTGCAACAATTAGGTCGCCCCACTGAACAAATTCTCGCTGAAGTGCATATTCCTTAGTCAATTGAAATGCTTCTTGCGCATTTTTTGCAGGAGTAGGAGGAACGGGATAGACTCCCCAATTTAACGCCATTTGATGATACGCTTTTTCTGAAGAACTCAGAGCAACGATTGGCATTTCAGGGCGAAATTGCGAAACGTAACGTGCCGTTTTTCCGGTATTTGTAAATGCAAAAATAGCCTTTGCATCTGTGCTATATGCAATGCGCACTGCAGCCAATGCAATCGAATGCGTGATGTCTTTGTAATCACTTTGGGCACTGTGAAAAAAGAATTCTCTGTAGGGAAAATCTTGCTCCGCTTCTAATGCAATGTGATACATCATGCGCGTTGCTTCTATTGGGTACTGTCCCACCGCTGTTTCTCCGGAAAGCATAATTGCAGTTGCACTATCGTAAATGGCACCGGCAACATCGGATACTTCTGCGCGCGTTGGGCGTGGATTGTTGATCATCGACTCGAGCATTTGCGTGGCGATAACGACGGGTTTCCCTGCAATGCGACATTGACGAATCATCATTTTTTGCAGCTTCGGTACTTGTGTTAAAGAAAGTTCAACACCCAAATCACCACGTGCAACCATAATTCCATCAGCAACCCGCAAAATATCATCAAAATTCTGCACACCTTGCCAGTTTTCAATTTTGGCAAGAACGAGAATAGAAGCTCCTCCATGTTTCGTTAAAAATCGTTTGATTTCCAACACGTGGTCAGGAGAGCGAATGAACGAAGCTGCGATCAAATCCACCCCTTCATTACACCCAAAGCGCAAATCATCAATGTCCTTTTCCGTCATGACAGGAAGATCTGCATCGCTATCTGGAATATTGACCCCTTTATAACTGCGCAAAATTCCATCGTTTTCAATGGCAACCACCACACCATCGGATTTCTTCTGCACTACTCTGGAAAGAATGTACCCGTCATCAAAGAGAACGCGAACGCCTTCAGCAAGCTTTGCTAACACATGACCGGGGGTAATACTGATGCGCTTTTCATCTCCGACAATTGGCTCAGCAACAAGGAAAAGTTCTTGACCAGCTGTAAGTGTAATTCCCTCGTCAGCAATTTTACCTACGCGTATCTCCGGTCCTTTCGTATCAAGCATAATGGCTAACGGTGTTCCAAGCGCTTTTCTTGCACGCTTTAAGAGATCAATGCGTGTCTTGTGCTCTTCTTGCGTTCCATGACTCAAATTTAAGCGCGCGACATTCATGCCGCATTGAATCAATTCCACGATTTTTTCGTAGGAATTACAAGATGGTCCTAAGGTGCAAATAATTTTTGTGCGAGCGCGCATATATATTCGATTACAGTATATACTGGCGTGGATTCAAAAATTGATTTTGGCGCTACCGGCCTTACAGCATCTTTTTAGCTTTCACTTGCTCCAAGCTAAAAATATGCGAAGCTTTCTTGTCAAAACTCCAATTTTTGCATCCATTTCAGTATAATCTTCCCATGTCTGAGATCATATTAAAAAAAGTTAAAGTTCACAATTTAAAAGAAATCAGTCTCTCTTTGCCCAAAAATCAATTGATCGTATTTAGCGGCGTCTCCGGTTCCGGGAAAACCTCTCTTGCATTTGATACGATTCACATTGAGGGGCAAAGACGATACATTGAATCGCTCTCGCGAACATTGCGAAAACGATTACACAATGTACCCAAGCCGGACGCGGAGATTGCAGAACTGACACCTACACTTGCCATTGATCAGCAAAGTCTTAGTCGCTCGCCTCGTTCCACTGTAGGCACAATTTCTGGAGTCTATGATTTTTTGCGCGTCCTCTATGCACGTATAGGAATTCCTCATTGTCCAATCAGTGGAGAAGTGGTATCGCCCAGAAGCGAAAAACAGATTGCCGAGGAATTTAAGCAAATCCCGGCAGGTACAAAAGTGATCTTGCTAGTCGAGTTTCTCAAAAATAAAAAGGGCGAAGTCAAAGAAGAAATTGCAGGTTTACTCCGAAGAGGTTGGACGCGCATTCGCCTTGATGGCACTTTTGTCGAACTTGCGGAAGAAGTGCGCATTCATAAGAAAAAGGCACACACGATCGAAATCGTCATCGATCGCCTCATCTTGGAACCGAAAGGAGACTCTATCGAATCCATTCGCCAGGCTCTCTCGGTGGGAAAAGGAACTTTTATAGCGCATTTCCCGGAAACGAAGAGCGACAAGGTCTTTTCCCAACTTGCCTACTCCCCTGCCTCGGGCCTCTCTTACGCTCCATTAGAACCTGTCAATTTTTCCTTTAACCATCCTTCAGGAATGTGCCCTGCTTGTCAAGGATTGGGAGTCATTGAAGTGAGGCGCTGTCCTTCCTGCCTGGGAGCGCGTATCCAACCTTATGCAAGAGCTACTACGATTGGGGGAAAGCGCATTGATGAGGTTACCGCTCTATCGATTCAAGAGGCCATCGATTTCTTCCAAACATTAAAACTACACGACATCGAAATGCAAGTCGCAAGAGAGCTTCTCAAGGAGATCCTCTCTAGACTCACCATGCTTTCCGAAGTCGGCCTCGATTACCTCACGATGGATCGCACAATTCCCTCTTTGTCAGGAGGGGAAGCGCAGCGCGTTCGCATTTCAGGGCAATTAGGATCAGGTCTTGTCGATATCACGTATGTATTGGATGAGCCCTCTATTGGACTTCATCCACAAGATCACAGAGCGTTGCTTCGCGCACTTTTTGCACTAAGAGATGCAGGAAATACGATCATCGTTGTGGAGCATGATCGCGAATTTCTCTTCGCAGCTGATCACATCGTTGATATCGGTCCTTTTGCGGGAAAAGAGGGGGGAAAAATTGTCTTTTCCGGGATGCTTTCCGAATTTCTTCAAAGCACTACTTCTTTGACCGCTAGCTATCTCTCAGGAAGGGCCTCCATGCCGCTCTCTCGCGAGCGTTTGCCCAAAGGAAAGCTCCAAATGAAAGGAGCAACCCTGCATAACTTGCAAAATCTCGACGTCAAAATTCCTCTATGCAATATGGTCGCCATCGCTGGCGTTTCCGGTTCTGGTAAATCTTCGCTCATTCTCGATACTCTCTATCCTGCTCTTTCCAATAAACTCCATAAAACTGATCTTCCTACCGGACCCATGAAAGCACTGCAAGGTTTTGAACAAATCGACATGGTCATCGCCATTGACCAATCTCCTATTGGAAGAACTCCCCGCTCCAATCCCGCAACGTATATGAAAGTCTTTGATGCCATTCGCGCACTCTATGCACAACTTCCCGATAGTCTTGCTGCAGGATTCCACGAAGGAATGTTCAGCTTTAATTCAGCAGATGGCGCCTGCATGCATTGTGCCGGCATGGGCATGATGCGCATGGACATGGATACTCTAGAAGATGTGTGGATCCCATGTCCGCGTTGTGAAGGAAAACGCTTCGAAGCGCATATCCTGTCCATTCTCTTTCGTGGAAAAAGCATCGCAGATGTTTTAGAGATGAACATCCAGGATGCTGCTACCTTTTTTGCGCGTATTCCCGCTATTTCTAAAAAACTCGATCTCCTCGTAAAAGTAGGCTTGGGATATCTTCCTTTAGGACAACCTTCCACCACACTCTCAGGTGGTGAAGCGCAACGCATCAAACTTGCACGCGAACTCGGTCGCACAACGAAAAATCATGCACTTTATATCTTCGATGAGCCGACAACCGGCTTGCACTTCCATGACATTGTCCACTTTATTGCCATTCTCCAGGAGCTCATCGATCGAGGAAATAGCTGCATCGTCATAGAACACAATCTCGATCTCATTCGCGCAGCAGATTGGGTCATCGAATTAGGGCCCAAAGGGGGTGCCCAAGGGGGAATGCTCATTGGAGAAGGAACTCCCAAACAAATTGCTGCTTTGCAAACGCCTACAGGCGAGGCCTTGCGCAAAAGCTCTTGGAGTTGGCCCAAAAGAAAAATGGAATTGCGCTCAGAATTTCTCCATGTAGAGGGTGCTGAAGAACATACCTTGAAAAGCGTAAGCGCCTCACTTCCACGTTTGAAAATGACGATTTGTACAGGACCTTCCGGATCGGGTAAATCTTCTTTTGCTTTTGACACCGTCTATGCGGAAAGCCAGCGCAGATACAGCGAAGCTCTCTCCCCCTATGCGCGGTCTCTCATTTCCCTGAGTCCCAAACCTAAAGTGGAACGAATCTTCGGTCTTCCTCCTGCTATTGCCATCGAACAGAAATCCCATGAAGCAAATCCCCGCAGTACCGTAGGAACACTTACGGAAATTTACGATTCTTTGCGCATCTTGTATGCATATATGGGAACCGCTTTTTGCCCAGAGACGGGCGATAAGATTGAATCGATCACCAAAGAATTTATTGTAAAACAGCTGCTTGCACTTCCACACAAATCTGCTCTCACGATTCTTTCCCCATTGTCTGTAAAGCACAGCTTTGCTGCACTAAAACAAAAATTGCAAGCACAAGGATTTCTACGCATAGAACTCAACGGCATCCTCTATTCCCTCGACGAAGAGATTCCCTATGATGCACGGCGTCAAAATGCATTATATCTCGTCGTCGACCGATTGGTGTTAACTTCTTCTGCAACATCTCGATTGCGCGAAGCTGTTACATTGGCCACTTCTTTATCGTCTGGCACAGTGCTCGTAAAAAGGGATGGGGAAACGCTCTTCTTCAACGAAGCCTTTGCGGTTTCTCATACGGGTCGTTCTTATTCCTCACTGACTCCCCACTCTTTTTCCTTCAATGTAGAGCAAGGCATGTGCCTCGAATGCCGAGGATTAGGAGTGCAATACGGCGCAAAATTGCTCAATCATTCCTCCATTGCAAAACTTTCTCCTTATCAGCTCTTTCTTTATCTTTGCAAAGGATTTGCCAATAGTGATGCCATGGATTTTTTTTCTAAATGCATGCACATGCACAAGATTCCCCTTGATCAACCTATTAAAACGTGTACAGTGGAGCAGCAACAGATTCTCTTTGCAGGAGAAAAAGAGCAATCCCCATTTCGCTGGATCGGATTGAATGTGGCTTTAGAATCGATAGCAAAAAATGGAAAAAGCACCTTGCGCAATGCTCTACAGCCACTCTTAGAAGAAACGCTTTGCACTGCATGTGAAGGCTCGCGTCTAAATCCTTTAGCGCGCAACGTCTCTATTCAAGGGATGCGAATTGGAAGCCTCTGCAAACTTCCCATTGATCAAATGATCCTTTGGATGCAAAAATTAAAGGATATTCCCTCATTTTTAGAAGAAGCACATGCGCAGATCTGTAATCGCTTATACTGTTTGCAACAGCTTGGTATTGGCTACTTATCCATTGATCGTTCTGCTGCAACATTGAGTGGAGGAGAAATGCAGCGCGTACGACTTGCAAAACAGCTTGGAAGTGGCCTCACCGGATGCCTATACGTGCTTGATGAACCCACGATCGGCCTTCACCCCCGCGATACTGCATATCTTCACAATGCTCTAGGCAATCTCTTGCGCATGGGAAATACCCTTCTTCTTATTGAACATGATCCTTTGACCATTCAACGAGCGGATTTCCTGCTCGATTTTGGACCGCGTGCCGGAAAAGAAGGCGGCTATATCACAGCACGCGGCTCTCCTTCGGAAATTCTACAAAATGATGCATCGCTCACTGGCGCTTATCTCAATGGAAAAAAACAATGCCCTTTCCCATCTGCACGGCGCAAAGGAACAAGTTGGTTTACCATTCAAGAAGCAAAACTACATAATCTTAAAAATCTTTCACTCAAAATTCCCATTGGCATATTCGTCTGCATCACTGGAGTTTCTGGCTCTGGAAAATCGACACTCGTAGGAGAACTTATTCAACCCGCCATCGCAAAAGCAATTGCGCAACGCGTTTCACAAATAACCATTGAGGGCGCTCTCTTCGAAGGTCTGGATGCATTTGAGCAGCTCATTACAGTCAATTCCTCTCCTTTAGGTGCGTCCACACGTGCTAACATTAGCACCTACACCGAACTCCTTACTCCCCTGCGTCAATTTTTTTCACAACTTCCAGAAGCACGCGCAAAAGGGCTCACCTCCAAGCACTTTAGTTGGTATCAACAAAGTGGCATGTGCACTACTTGTTTCGGCCAAGGAACAAAGCGCATCTATTTGCAGTATCTTCCCCCTGTGCATTTGATGTGTCCAGCCTGCAATGGCCATCGCCTCAACCCTCAAAGTCTTAGCATTACTTATAAAGGCAAACACATTGGGCAGCTTCTCGAATTAAATGTGAAAGATGCCATCCATTTTCTTCCCAAAATTCCCAAGATGCAACGCGTTTTGCAATCCCTGCTATCTGTTGGTCTCGATTACATTTCTCTTGGACAAGAACTTGCCACTTTATCATCTGGAGAAGCGCAACGCGTGAAACTTGCACGAGAACTTGCGAAGCGCGCTCAACCGAAAACGCTCTATCTTTTTGACGAACCCACTCTGGGACTTCACGCCGATGACATTGCAAGACTCATTCCCCTGCTCCACGCCATTGTAGATCAAGGTCACTCCATCATCGTTATCGAACACAATCTAGACATCATGGCGCAAGCAGATTGGATCATTGATATTGGGCCGGAAAGTGGAGAACGAGGAGGCGAAATCGTCGCTACCGGTACTCCCGAACAGATCGTTACACATTCCACATCGCACACAGCAAAGGCACTTCGATCGCAGCCACAATGGGCGAATGCATCAGCCAAGAATGTGCATTGACACCAATTTACGCAACTAGACACTAGTGAGAACATCAACTATGATCGCGCGTATACGCTATGCATCAACAGATCTCGAAGCGCCGTGCTAAGGCCATAGCGCTCACGCTCTTTCTCACGGGGCTTCCTGTCCTCGCAGCACTCCATATGTGGTGGCCAACTATCCTCATCCTGGTCGGGAGCGCACTTGCCATGCGACAATGGCTGCTCCATCGTACTTTTGATGTGATCATCACAGCAGTCGTCTTCCTTGGTGCTTTTTTAAGTGCACTCTTTGAAGCACCATGGAAAATATTTACTCCCATACTATTTGGATTAGGCATCATTGTTCTACTCTTTCGCGAGTATTGGGAAAGCACGACTCCTAGCCTTTCTGAACAAGTAGAAGATCTAAATCAAGAAATAGAAGAAGTCCAACACAAGCAAGATTGAGTACTGCCCGTTATTAGACCTCTTGCGTAACTAGGACTTCATCGATTTTTGGGATTATTTTGGCCGATTTTTGATTCTTTTTGCGGGGGTAGTATACGAAAGTTGATACAACCACCTCAAAAAAAAGAATCGAAAACTCGGTTCAAAAGGACACCAAAATTGACTGAAGCTTAGTTATGCAAAGGGTCTATTTAAGAATAACACTTTTTGAGAAACTCAAGGTGCCTATTTCTACACTCGTCATACAAAGGATTTATCAAAGGGGCATTTTGTGCTACCTCTTCCACTCTCTGACCATTTGTAAGCGCCTGCACGAGCTGCGAAATTTTTACCATAACCACTTGTATATCGAGTTCTTCTTGCGTGGGCAACTCTTTCGTCAAATAGGGATTCAACACTCGTAAAAAGAGAATTTCACCCGCTGCAAATGAGATTTCAAACGCATTGACGCTCGGCTCCTTCATTGCAATAAATTGTTGGATAGACTCTCGCCTTTTTATCAAGAACGCTTTACAAGAATCCGGAAGTCGCATCGCATAAATGCTCGATAAGATTTTTTTAGCACACTCCCAAAAAGGTTTAGCGCGTTTTCGCATTTCTTCTGCAACTTGAACATCTTGCAGCTGGGGATCTTGCTTTGTAAAATTTGGATCTTTTGTTCGTAGTTCATTTCGAATCGCCCTATGGTCCACAATGTATTGCTTTACATTCTTTCCCAACGTTTGGCGGATATCTTTCTCCAATGCATGCAATGAATCTTGAAGCGATGCACGAATGAATTGCGTTGCAAGATTTGTAGAAGGACTTCTTTCTCTAAAAAGAGTGTGGATCGAGCGTTGAAAGGGAAACTCAATTTCTGTGCATTCCATAATGAAAGAGCCCAGTACATCCGTAAAAACATATGAAGGGCATTGCTGTATGAGTTTATTTGCAAACCTTGGCATTTCTGCAGCGAGGGAAACAAAATAGGGATGCCATTGCATAACTATCTGACTCAATTGCACCTTGCGCATTTCTCCTTTTGCAAGCAGCTGAAATTGCTCTTTGATAATTTTTATCGCGCTATCTTCATCTTTGTTCATGACCTTTTCTTGTACGAGCTCATTAAAACGAAGAAAAGCCCACTCCTCATTGGTTTTCGATGCATTTTCTAGAATTACAGATTTTCTTTCTTGAAAAGTAACACCATCGGTATTTTGGAGAACTCCTTGTACAATTGCTCTCGCTAAAACTAGATTTTTTAATTTGCTGTTAAGCATCTCTGTAGAAATCACATTATTGTTAGGTTCAGTACCTTCTCCCGGCGTACCCGGTATTGTTACGGTTGGAGTATTCTTGGGTGTAGGACTATGAATTCGACAAGCAGGCAAATCTGATGAAGATTCTTGATGAGTGAGTTGCGGTCTTTCTTTTTTAGGAGTATGGAATCTTCCGAATATTCCCTTTGCTTTCGATGGAGAAGTTGATCGCTCTACCATGCTTGGCTCTTGATTGCCCCTTGGCTTACTTATAGTGTGAGACCGTGAACGCAAAAATGATCCCTCCGGCCTTTCTTTTTTGTGGGTATGGAGTCTTCCTAGCAACCCTTTTGCCTTACTTGGAGAGATCGCCCGATTTTGCGTGGGATCATCTTCTAGATTCTCTACATGGTTTTGTAACTGCGATGCAAAAAGTTGTTCTTGTATTGCTGTCGTATTCTCACCCAAAGTAACTGGCGTCGCTAACCCGTGGCTGCTTCGTGGCGAATCGATACTGATCGTAGAGGAACGATTGCGCACTATCGGTTTCTCATCGTTTGACGGCCTTTCCTTGCCCGGCGAACGAAATCTACTAAAAATATTGCCTGTTGATGACGATTGCGATTGTAACGACTGCAATTTTTCATTGAGTTGTTTCTCTGAGAACGTTCTCTCAGGTGTATCCATACTTCCCCTAGAATCCGGAGTCGTACACTTTTGAGTACTTCCTACTGTGTTTGATCGGTCGCGCATGTCTTGTACTCTATTAGGATGAACTGATTTGGCTGGATGCATAATAATACCTCGCTATTGTGCAAAAAAATTTTTCCTAGAAACGCTCTCTTTGAGAAAATGACTACTTGTTTTCCAAGCACTTTAGAGATATGGCTGATTTAATGCAATTAAAAAACATTTGCATGGTCTTGTTTGACAAACAAAAATATTTTGTATATTATTTAAAATTTTTTGGAGCATCAAAATTATGTCTAGTCCTGCAAATATCTCGTCCAACTCTTCCATAGTTTCAGAGAAACAAGGAGAACATGCCATTACATTTTCGCAATATCTTGACCGATCTGTCGACGAGCTTCTAGCAAAATATTTTCCACAATTTTTAAAACGAGATGTTCATCATTCAAGCCCCCTTTTCAATCCACCAACCTTTCCCTTCACCCACATCAAAGAGCCTCAAGAACATGTCAAACTGAACGGAGATGAAATCGTCGAAGTGTTGCAATCACAAGCAGGATGTACGATTTCTACCGACCCAAAACCCATCTTAGCAACATGGGGTTGCGGACCATGTGTTGCTTTAGGGGCGTATGACCCCACGAATAAAACGGCATTCCTTGTCCATTGTGCAGATAAGCTTGAAGTGCAAATAGCCGCTGACCTCATATTCCGGAACATTTCTAAATGTGCAAAGAAAAAAATTGAAAAACCTCTACAACTTCATCTTCGCGGGGGGCTTGAAACCTTCCCATCCTCTCGAGAAATCGTTCATGCTATAAAAGTGTGGATGGGAAAAAAAGATACTCTCCCCATGGAAATTGCTTCTGAAGAGGTCTTAGTTTCTGAGGAGCACCTTTGTAAAAGCCTTGCCATTGATTCTCGAACGGGCTTCGTATCAGAATACGACCCAAGGAAAAATCCAAAATCTATGGGAGAAAAGGGCTTTAATGAGGCTCTCTCTTCTCTGATAGAAAGTATTACCCATCCGCAAATTCACGTCGTATATGAACCTATTTTCGACAGAACTTGAGAAAGGCTGCACCAAGGGGAAATATTTTGAGCTGTGCTTCCTTGTTGTTGCGAAGGAACACCCATTGATCAATAATTTTGAGTGCAAGTTTTTTTCCAAGCTGTACGCCTTCTTGATCAAAGGAATTGATATTCCAGATAAATCCCTGAAACGCTACTTTATGTTCGTAAAAGGCAAGGATTTTTCCCATCGTTTGAGGGTCTAGTCTTTGGCCAAGAAGCAAACGACTGGGGCGATTGCCTAAAAAGGTTCTATTGGGATTTGAACTCTTCTGTCCTGTGGCTAGGGCAATCATCTGGGCAAAGAGATTTGCGAGCAATTTCTCTTGGCATGTCGACTCTTGAAAGAGAATATCATCTTGGGTTTGACTCTCTTTAAATCCTATGAATTCTAGAGGGACAACAGTAGTTCCCTGGTGAATCGATTGATAAAACGAATGTTGCCCATTCGTACCGGGCTCTCCCCAAATGATGGGGCCTGTTTGGTAATCCACAAACTCCCCCTGTTTGTCAATTTGTTTGCCATTGGATTCCATGTCGAGTTGTTGAAGATGGGCGGAAAAACGAGAAAGTGCCGCAGAGTACGGGATCACCGCAACTGTAGGAAGATCTAAAAAATTGCGATTCCAAATACCCAGCAGAGCGCTAAACAAAGGAAGGTTTTTCTTCGGATCGGGTTGGAGTGCTACTTTATCCATTGCATGCGCACCCTTTAAAAATTCGAGAAAGCGTTCCATCCCTATTGCAAACGCGAGAGAAACAGCTCCTACCATAGATGTGACAGAATACCTTCCTCCAATGTAATCCCACATCATAAAACGTGCCCGGTATTCTGCTGGGTTATCCATTGGGCTTCCTTCTCCTGTAACAGCAAGAAAGTGATCTTTAGCACGAAGGCCTGCCTTGGCATATTTTTCTCTCGCGAATTGTTCATTGGTAAGCGTTTCCAGCGTTGTCCCCGATTTCGACACGACGACTACAAGTGTCTTATCCAAGGAGAGCTCGCTAAAAATCTTTGCCCCTTCGTCCGGATCGACGTTGGAAAGAAAATGCACGCGCCTTCCCTCTTTCCGAAACGTTTCGAGGGCAATGTAGACGGCTTTTGGTCCTAGCTCTGACCCGCCAATGCCAATCTGTACTATGTCTGTATACGTGCCGTTCTCATCAATTTCATGTAAAAACTGCTTTAATTTTTCGAGCTCTCCATAAGCAAGCTCCGCTGCTTTTCGTGCAGGTTCAGAGCTAGAGCGCTCGCCAAAAAAATCGCGCATAGCTGTATGTAAGGCCGGCCGGTTTTCAGATTCTACTCCTTCAATGCGATTGACCACTTCCCCTGACTGCATGGCGTGCATTTTTTCAACTGCCTTTGTTTCAGAAGCAAGGGCGCAAAGAGCATCACAACATGCATCTGTTATGCGCTCAGTAGACCAAAGCAACGTAAGCCCAATTTGTTCCGAACACATAGCTTCGACTCGACTTGGCGTAAGAATGCCCTCTTGCGTTAAATCGATGGGCGTCGCTGCGAACTCGTGTAGGCGAGCTACCGAAGCGAGCTGGTGAAAAGATTGTTTCATAGAATTTTTCCTCATCATTGCACGCAAAGTTTTTTTTGGCGATGCAAGATAATCAAAAAAATGAGACACTCATGTGCAATTGCATATTCTAGACCCAGAATTTGCACATATGTTGAAGCGGTTTGAGGATAGTTAATCGGAGCATAGCGCAGTTTGGCTAGCGCAACTGCTTTGGGAGCAGTGGGTCGGGGGTTCAAATCCCTCTGCTCCGATTTTTTTCAGCTCAATGTAATAAATGGTTTTCCCCTTTTTTCTCCAAAGTGCATCAAAAAAAGAAGTCCCATATCCTTCGTGCTCTAAAGCAAAAAAGAGAGGAGGATGTAGAGAAATCAAGCGATGATGTTTTATGCACGTCTGCACGATTTGATCTCTATAATTGAGATCATCTGTCACTAACGTAAGCGTCGCGCCTACCGTTGTAATGCGCACGAGTTCCTCTACAAAGGCATCTTGAATGAGTCTATGTTTCGCATGCTTTTGCTTGGGCCAGGGATCGGGAAAATTGATGCATATTCCTGCAACACTCTCTGTTTCCACATAATGATGCGTAAATGTCCAGGCTTCTCCGCATACAAGAAATAAATTATTTAGTGCAGCTCCTTCTCGCTGCTTCCAAATTTTTTGCAATCGCTCAAACTTTTTCTCCACTGCCACCCAATTTTTATCTGGATGTTGTTTTGCTTTTTCTATGATCCAAGATCCATTCCCACTACAATACTCAATCCATACGGGAGCAGCACGATGAAAGAGGGATCTCCACCCGGGAAACAAGGAAGCATGGTGCTCGAAATAATGAGGTGGTACAAAAAACACCCCTTGTGAAAATGCCGGGCATCTTTCTGCCCATGAATGCGGATATCTTAGTTGCATGGAAGACAAGTTTATACTGAAATGAATTCAATTTACACATGAGAATACTTGATCAATACGTTCTTTGAATGTAATCTCTAACTCGGCTTGCATACCTTGCAAAGTGGAATGAACGCTCAAATGGAGGATCTCATGAATGGTTTACAATGTACCAAAGTGCATTCAAAAGCTGGTTTTGCGCTGCGGCAACGCCGCAGCAGATTTTTTGCCTTCGTTCATGCCCTTTGCTCGCACAAGGAACACTTCATTGCGGTAACCGTAGGAATATTTCTTACTTGTTGCTGCTTTGGATTGCATGCCGATCGCGCTCCAACGCCTCCCAAGGCAGTTGAAGAAAATGCTTTATTGAATCTTTCCGATCTTCCCTCCACGGAAGGATATGATGCCTTGCAAGAAATTTTAGATGACACCGCGCAAACAGAGCCTCCAAACTTTTCTAAAGAAGCACAGGAATTCATCGCGAATGAACATCCTCTTGCTTCTGAACATCGTTCTATTGAGTCCCAGCAAATTGTTACCAATGCACCAGAAACGACATTTCGCGATCGCATGGAAGTCATTCCGCAGGCAAAGCCAAGCGATCAACAACGAGAAGAACAACCGAAACAAGTCGTTGTAGATCTCGTAGCAGCCTTTACTGCATCCCCTCTGATCTACTCCCTTTTGCTTGGCATGTCTATTATTGCTGTTTGTACGTGGCTTTACATCTTGGCGTGCATGAAAAAGGAAGTCCCCGCCTCTTCTCACTTCTATCAAGATCTAGAAACCAAGCTTACTCGCAATGCTTACGATGAAGCACTCCTTGTCTGCCAAAATCGCGAAGAACTTATGTGCAAGATGCTTTCGAGCGGCATTATCTGCCGGCGCCACGGTCTTCCCGTGATTTTGGAAACGATGAAAACAGAAGGAAAGCGAAGTTCCGCACACTTTTGGCAAAAGATCAACATCTTGAATGACATTGCTGTGATTGCTCCCCTTCTCGGACTTTTAGGAACTGTTCTAGGTATGTTTTATGCGTTTTACGATGTAAATCGCTCTGCGGAAAGCGTCTCCATGCTCTTCGATGGCCTGGGAGTTTCTGTGGGAACGACTGTTGCTGGATTAATTGTATCAATCATTGCATTGCTTTTGCATTCTACTGCCAAATATCGCCTTATGTCTTCGTTGATTCGCGTAGAAAATGATGCACAAATGCTTGCTTCTCTCATTGAAAGCAGAGTAGAACTCAAAGGATAAAGATGATTCCAGAAGAAGAACTCAAGAGATTTGGCCACATCAATCTTGCTCCTTTGCTCGATTTTCTCTTTGTTGTCGTCGCACTTTTTGCAATCCTAGCAGTGACTCGTACTGCGCTTTACGATGAAGAACTTCATCTCGTAAAAGTGCATCGTACAAAGGCCCTCCCCTCTTCCACTGGAGAGCCTACCGATCATTTTCTCGTAAACTTAAGCGTCGATAAAAATGGCAAATACAAATGGGTCACGGAATTTAATGAATTTGTCATTGACGACATTGCCGCTTTGCAAAAAGAGCTAAAGCGTCAACAAGATCTTGGCTTACTTCCTCACGAAGCCGAAAGAACGAATGTGCTTTTGCACATCGATCGCCAAGCACAATGGGAACCTATTGCGCAACTCATCTTTGCCGTAAAAGCACTTGGATTTCCCATATTGCCCGTGTACAATCTAGACGAAAAATAAATATTTGGGCATACCTTTTGCCCAGGTGGTGAAATTGGTAGACACGCCAGATTTAGGTTCTGGTGCCGAAAGGCTTGTAGGTTCGAGTCCTATCCTGGGCAATTTATTTTGGAGGTCGATATGTCAAAAGAAAGAGGTCCACAATCAAAAGAATCGAGAAAAAAAGCTCAAAAATCACTCAAGGAAAAGCGATTAGAGAAGCAAGAAAAGCGAAAATCTAAGGGCTATTAAGTAGCCCGCAACTAGACAATAGACCTCTTGCATAACTACGTTTTTGTCAATTGTGTATAATGAAGAGGAAATTCTCAGGTGCTCTTTTTAAAAAATTGCAAGAACCAATCTCTTGCTAAACGAGAAACTTCTTCCAAGGCCCCTGACTCTTCGAAAAGATGAGTTGCTCCCGGCACGATTTCTAGTTTCTTTTCGCAGTGAAGCTCTGCATAAGCTTTCCGATTCAGCTCAATGACTCCATCATCATTTCCTCCCACAATGAGAAGAGTGGGTACCCTTACAGAGCGCAGTGCATCTCCTGCCAAATCAGGGCGTCCTCCTCTGGAAACGAGAGCTCCAATCCATTCGGGATGTTTCGCCGCTGCTTGCAAGGCTGCTGCAGCGCCTGTACTCGCGCCAAAATATCCTAAGGAAAACTTTTTAAGAACTTGCCCTTTTCTTGCCCAAGCCGTCGCTGCAACTAGACGATCTGTAAGTAATGGAATGTCAAAGCGCATATGGGCTGTCTCGCGATCTATCTTCTCTTCTTGGCCCGTCAATAAATCGAAGAGAAGCGTCGCTAACCCTCCCTTTTCGAGGACCTTTGCAACAGAGCGATTGCGCGGGCTATGCCGACTGCTCCCACTTCCATGCGCAAACAGCACACATCCCTTAGCCTTATTGGGGAGATGAAGGATTCCCTCTAGGAATTCTCCATTAGAGAGAGATATGCGTACATTTTCTACCATGATTTTTGTTATACTATACTCCGGATGAAAAAAAAGATTGTCATTGCACTATCGGGAGGCGTCGATTCTTCTGTTGCTGCTCTTCTTCTTAAAGAGATGGGTCACGATGTAATTGGAATGTTCATGAAAAATTGGGAAGATCCCTCAGAACACTGCACAGCAGCAAAAGATTTTGAAGATGTTGTCTCCGTCTGTTCGCAACTAGATATCCCCTATTACACTATTAACTTTACAAAGGAGTATCGCGAACAAGTCTTTGCACAATTTCTAGAAGGACTTAAAAAGGGCCTTACTCCCAATCCCGATACGTTGTGCAATCGTGAGATTAAATTTAAGGCTCTTTTCGAAAAAGCGCTTAGCCTTGGAGCAGATGCATTAGCTACCGGTCATTATGCCCAAATTCACGAACCATCTTCGAACCTTCTTAAAGGAACTGATCCTAACAAAGATCAAAGCTATTTTCTCTATGGACTCTCCTCTTCTATCTTGGAGAAGGTCCTATTTCCCGTTGGGCATCTTCCAAAAGATGAAGTACGTACGATCGCACGGAACGCAGGACTCAGTACTGCGGATAAAAAAGATAGCACCGGGATCTGCTTCATTGGAGAACGAAACTTTAAAGAGTTTGTGAAACCTCATCTCGGATCTCATCCGGGAGATGTAAAAACATTGGGTGGAAAAAAAATGGGTACACACGATGGGATAGCTTTTTATACTCTAGGACAAAGAAAAGGTCTTTCCATTGGTGGACCGGGGGATGCTTGGTTTGTCGTTGGAAAGGACGTGCAGTCCAATGTCATCTACGTAGCGCAGGGGAAAAATCATCCAGCTCTTTTTTCTTCCTGTATACAAATCAACGATCTCAATTGGATAGGGAAGACGCCTTCAGTTGGAAAGAAATACACAGCAAAAATTCGTTACAGACAACCAGAGCAATCTTGTGTGATAGAAAAGCTCACGACAAATGTAGCTTCTATTCGATTTGCTATTCCTCAACGAGCTGCAACTCCCGGGCAAGCTCTCGTGCTCTACGATGGAGAGATCTGCCTCGGCGGTGGCATCATTTGTAGCTGTGTTCACTAGACACTATACAGAAGTGCATGCAAAAATTGGGTTGTGGCTACGTCGGAGAGCGACAGCATGTGAACCCGTATGCATTGCACAACAACTTCAAGTTGTGCTGCTTCGACGTCAGCTCAAAAGAATCCCAAAATTGACAGAAGCTTAGTTATGTAAGAGGTCTAATACCATCTTACGAGGATCGACGTGTTGATCGAATTCTTCGGCAGTGAGAAATCCCAGAGCAACTGTTGCTTCCTTCAACGAAAGATTCTCCGCATAGGCCTTTTGCACGATCTTGGTGGCTTTGTCATACCCAAGGACGGGATTGAGAGCGGTTGCCAGCATGAGTGATCGTTCTAAGAGCTCTTGGATATGGGCTTGATTTGGCTGTATGCCAACCAAACACTTTTCGCAAAAATTGCGCAATCCATCTGAGAGTAGCTCAATAGAATGCAAAAGGTTGGAGATCATCACAGGTCGAAAGACGTTGAGCTCTAGATGCC
This sequence comes from bacterium, assembly GCA_021802305.1. Lineage (GTDB taxonomy): Bacteria > Chlamydiota > Chlamydiia > Chlamydiales > Rhabdochlamydiaceae > JAKAAD01. The sequence goes on along the minus strand of JAKAAD010000002.1, from coordinate 7,915 downwards.
CTTGCGATCCTGCAAAGGCAATGGCTGCATCATTGCCATAGACCTGAACGGCAACCATCGTGAGGGCTTCGCACTGGGTGGGATTGACTTTGCCAGGCATGATCGAAGAGCCCGGTTCATTTGCAGGGAGATAAAGTTCACTGAGCCCACAGCGTGGACCGGAAGCAAGAAATCGAATGTCATTTGTAATCTTAAAAACACTACAGGCAAGGGTTCTCAATGCTCCACTGAGGGAAACCACTGCATCGTTCGATCCTAGTGCTGCGAATTTATTCGGGGCAGAATAAAATTCCATTTTAGTGAGCTCACTGAGCACTTTGGCCATTCGATCACCAAATTGCGGCGGGGCATTCAATCCTGTGCCTACTGCCGTTCCTCCAAGCGCAAGTGCTGAAATTTGTGGAAGTATCTGTTCAATATCATGCATCGCAGCTTCAATCTGTGCTCCATATCCTGAAAACTCTTGACCGAGGGAAATGGGAGCTGCGTCCATGAGGTGCGTTCTTCCCACTTTGATGATGTTTTGAAAGGCTTTGGCTTTGTCTTGGAGCGCATGCAAAAACATCTTAGCGCTCGGAAGCAAAGCGTCGACGATCTGCTTTTTGATTGCAATGTGCATCGCAGAGGGAAAGGTGTCGTTGGAAGATTGCGATTTGTTCACGTCGTCATTGGGGTGTATGGGCTGTTTCGAACCACGCTCTCCCCCCAGAAGTTCAATGGCACGATTTGCAATGACTTCATTGACATTCATGTTCGTTTGCGTGCCCGATCCCGTTTGCCAAATGCTTAAGGGAAACTGTGTATCCCATTTGCCTGCCAGGATTTCGTCTACTGCTTGGAGGATTGCTTGCTTTTTTTTCTCATCGAGAACACCAAGGTCTCCATGCACAATCGCTGCGGCTTTTTTGATGAGAGCAAGTGCATAGATCACAGGCATGGGCATCTTTTCATGCCCAATTTTGAAATTTTCTAGAGAGCGAGCGGTTTGCGCGCCCCAGTACATTTCCTTGGGAACACGTACTTCGCCTAGGGAGTCTCTTTCAATGCGCGATGCCACATTCGCATCTTACATCAAAAGCAATGCAAAGACAAAGGCGAAGAGTGAAAAGGTTTCGACAATTCCAATGGCAGCAAGTGTTTTACCAATGATAGTGGGCTGCTTTGCGGCTGCTTGAATGCCAGAAGCCGCCACCATTCCTTGATAGACTGAAGAAAAAAGGAGAGCAAATCCGACGGGAATGGCAATAGCAAATGCATTGGCTGGATCCAAGCTTCCTGCTGCAATCTTGTCGCGCATGATGATCATGAGCACGAATCCATAAATGGATTGCGAAGCAGCAATGGCAGACATTCCGATGAATTGCCCGTGATTTTCCTCTACGCGGCTCATCACAGCATGCGAAGCCATACCCCCTATACCACAACCAATCGCACTCCCCACACAACCCATGCCCAAAACAATTGCGGGACCAACCATGCTATAATCCATATTTTCCTCCTATTCTCTCTTCAATCGAACGAGGGGGTTGAATAACTTTCCACCGCCATCGAAGGAATAATGATACCATTCTATGAAATTAAGGCGAAGCCCATGAATAAGTCCTGCGAAAATTCCCAAAGTAACATTAATGCTATGCCCGGCAAGCAAAATAAGGACACCAAAAAAGAGCCCTACATTTTTAGCAATTCCATTAAAAGTAGCGGCGAGCATAAATCCCGCAAGCCCTAATGCATAAAGGCGTAAATAAGAGAGCACGTCCGTAAATACTTGTATGACATTAAGTCCTTCTTTTATCCCTTTCCAACGCTTTTGAAGCAAGGCGAGAACAACAGCTATCCCGATACCAACGTAAATTGCTTGTATGCCAATTGTGGCTCCTTCCGGTTTTCCCACCATCTCCATAAAGTAAACAATCGTCGTGGCCTTGAGAGGAATAGGAACGTACAAATATCCCCCTAGCATGAAAATGATCCATCCTATTCCTGCCCAGTTGCGCGCTAGGGAACGCAGAAAAGAGGTCGCAATGTGAATGATTCCAATCAATAATGAAAATTCGAGAAGAATGTTATCGATAAACGTACTTTGCATTTCGTATTCTATTGAACCCTCTTTGTTTTGCACGGCAATATCGAGCATCTCGCGCCCGGAGCTTGCGGCACGAATTGCTGGATATTTCGTCACCCATTCCTCATACACATCATTTTTTGCCTCGAGTACATAATCAGCCTTTCTCTCGGCAAGGTACTGCACAATAGAGACCTTGGATGCCCAATTCTCAGGAGAAATTTGCAATCCAAAAAAGGAGGAAGTCAGAACTCCCCATACAACACAAGCACAAGAAAGTGAAAATAACAGTTTTAAAAATCTTCTCTTTTTTCTCGATCTCATTTTGCGATGTTTAAAAAGCAAGAAAGTGGAAAGAGCTACGTACATGAGTCCATAGCCCGCATCGGCAACGATCATGGCGAAAAAGAGCATAAAAAACCAAAAAACCCATCCTGAGGGATCTTTATCCGTATGCGCTGGGATATCATAGATATGAACGAGATCCTCTCCTAGCCGCGTGAAGTGTGCATTACGCATACATGTCGGAATGACATCCTGTTTTTCAATAGCAATCGGCTCTACTTGAATGGCCATGCCGTCGATGAGTTCTTGGAATGCGCGCACCTTATCTTTGGGAACCCAGGCTTCGATGAAAAAAAGCTGATTTTGCAGTGGGTAGACAACATCGCTTTTCGCTTCTTGAAGGTGATGTTCGTTCAAATGATCAATGAACCCCTCTTGTAGTACATCGTAATAGATAGCTTGATTTTTGAGATCCGCTTCTACATCGCGCAGAGATTCTTGCACTACTTCGCGATCTTCCAACAATACATTGACAGGACGATCAATTTCAACGGTGAACATCCGGGGATAGCTCGTGGGTTGATCGTGGATTCCAATGAAATAGTCGAGGTCGTATTCTGTGGTAATATAAAATAGATTGTTTTCGGGAAGCTCTTCTTTTTTCGAAGCTTTTTGACAATAAAATTGCACCACTTTCTTTCCTGCGCGCTCTATGTAGGCAATCTCTTCTTTGGAAAAGAAACCAAAGGGCGCGACTCGTGCAATTTCTACATTGAGAACGCGAAGCTGCTCTCGCAACCGTTCTTCTTGGGATCGCAGCTCTAAGATCCGCGCGGCGATTTGATCTGCAAAAGCGAGATCGCGATGTCCTGTGTAGGCAGGTTTTACGGGCAGTTTTCGCAATACACGGTGTGCTTGTGCCAAATTTTGAAGCGTGCCTGGCAAAGGAAGCGGTTTCGTGCGCGTAGGCGAAATAAATTGTAGGATTCCTTCCGTCTGCGCACGTGAAAAAAAGCGATCCACTTCCTGTTGTATTCCGTAAATGAGATATTTTTTTAGACCTACAATCATCGTCGTATCTTCGCCTTTGCTACCTTCGCTTGCGCGATGGCAGCAAGTTGTTGGTCTCCCAAAAAAATGGTGATGCGTTTCATGTTGCTTTCTGTTTGCGGGATGAGCCTTTTTTCAAAAAGATTGACGCGCATGGATATTTCCCGGAGCTCTTTTTCCAAAAGACGTTTTTTTTCATCGTGTACTTTGACTTTTTCTCTCGCAATCACCATCTCTTTCATTTTGAAAAGAGCAGATTCAAACCAAACTGGAGTATCAAACAAAAAGTAAGAAGGAAGTGCAAATTCAACAGAAATAAAAATGGGAATGTCTACCCCTGCGATATTTTCATAGTCCAATTGGACATCCTGCACTTCTAGCGATGCTAAGAGATCGCGCTCTCTTCGATCCGCAAGAAGAGGTGCAAAGCGAAGCGTTCCCTCTAATGCCAGCTTGCTTTCTGCAAGCGATTGCTCTAACTCTACTTCTGCAGCGAGCACTTCTGCTTGTAATAGCGCTTTTTTGAGCTGCAGCGTAGGCAAATACTTCTTTAGCTGCCGGAGCTTTACTTGCTCGTGGCGTAAGGCAGTTTTTGTGTACTTGATTTCAGCGGCTACCATGAGGCCAGTATTTATCGATCAGTGCTTGTTTAATTCCTACTTCTTGCGAAGAAAAACATTCAGCAAGGGTTTTCCATCCTAAATCTAACGCATCTTCCAGAGGCAAATTGACATCCAAATTCATCATGCGCGTTTCAAAGAGCTTTGCAAAGCGCAAGAGCTTTTCATCCCACTTCGAAAGTCGAAATCCCATGCTCTCGCGCTCCCCTGCTTTTTTTGCATCTGCATAAAGGCGTATCTGTGCATTTGCGATATGTCCATGATCTTCTCTCGTAGCTGTTCCTATGACTTGTTGTTTGAGACGAGAAAGTGATCCAAAGGGATCAATGCGACCGCCATGCAAATACAGCTGCCCCTCAGTAATGTATCCAGTATTATCTGGAACAGGATGCGTTACATCGCCACCCGGCATGGTTGTGACAGCGATAATCGTAATGGAGCCGCCTTTAAAATCAACTGCTTTCTCATAACGCGCAGCAAGGTCGGAATACAGCGATCCAGGGTATCCGCGATTCGAAGGAATCTGATCCATCGTAATCATGATTTCTTTATTTGCATCGGCAAAAGCCGTCATGTCTGTGAGCAAAACGAGAACATCTTTATCGCGCACGGCAAATTGTTCTGCCACAGCAAGGGCCATATCTGGTACGAGGAGGCATTCTACAGCAGGATCTGTCGCACGGTGGATAAACATAATGGTTTTTTGAGAGGAGCCAGAGGCGTTTGCATTGTCGATAAATGCTGCGTAATCGTCAAAACGAAGACCCATACCGCCAATGATTACTACATCTGCATCCGTTTGATTGGCAATGCGCATGAGTAGTGCATTGTAAGGTTCTCCGGCAATAGAAAAGATCGGGATCTTTTGCGATTTGACCAAGCAATTGAACACATCGATCATGGGAATATTCGTGCGCACCATCTCGCGAGGAATGATGCGACACACGGGATTAAACGAAGGCTGTCCCACTTCTACGTGCTCTCCCATGACGGGTGGTCCGTTATCGATAGGATCTCCCGCTCCATTGAGCCTTCTTCCAAAGAGCCCATCTCCATAGGTCGCTTGCATCTGCCGTTTTAAAAACGTCACGCGATCATTGGTAGCAATTCCTCTCGTATTTTCAAAACACTGCAGGGTAATCACTTCGCCCGCAATGCGAAGAACCGTCGCATAAACGCTCTGCCCGCTCTGCTTATGAACGCGTGCTACCTCTCCTAGCATCACTCCTTTAGCCAAGACGGTGAGAAGATTTCCTCTCATGTCGACAATGCGATCGTGGACTTTTCTCATGTTTTTGTTCCGTACTGCTCTATGCGCTTTTCAATGCGCGAAAATGCATCCTTATAGCGCTCTGATTCAAATGCCATAAAATTCATGTTTTTTATCTCATTTTGAAGTTCAACGAAAAATGAACGCGCAGCATCGTGAGTATCAAAGTGAAACTTTCTCTCAAAGATACGACAAATCAATTCAAATAGAGGGATTTGCCTCTTGAGCGGACAATATGCATCTTCTTTGTCAAAGGCATTTTGTTGCAAATACACAAATTCATAAAGTTCTTGTTTCAAAAAGAGCTCCATGTCGCTCAATGAAATCGCCTCTTCTCCGACGACTTCAATGCGTTTGGCAATTTCATCCCCTGCACGCAAAATGCTCGCTGCAAGCTTCACGCCTTCCCCCCAACCCGGAGATCTCGATTCCATCTCTTCGGCAACATTTGATAGGTATTTTGTCCAGGAGATGAGTGGATCAATCGCAGGATAGCGCCTTGCATCAGATCTCGCACGAGAAAGACCGTGAAACGCCCCTGCAACAAAGAGCGTTGATTGAGTGACCGGTTCCTCAAAATTTCCTCCTGCAGGAGAAACTGTTCCTCCAATGGTGAGCGTCCCCACATGTCCATTCTTGATCTGGATGGCACCTGAGCGTTCGTAAAATGCAGCTATCCGTGAAGGAAGGTATGCGGGAAAAGCCTCTTCTCCAGGGATTTCCTCAAGTCTTCCGGACATTTCGCGCATGGCTTGCGCCCAACGCGATGTCGAATCTGCCAAAAGGAGCACATCGAGTCCCATTTGGCGATAATATTCTGCAATGCTCACTCCAGTGTAGATCGAAGCTTCGCGAGCACTCACGGGCATTGAAGATGTATTGGCAATTAAAACGGTACGCGTGAGAAGCGGTTCATTCGTATGAGGATCTATGAGATGAGGAAATGTGCGCAATGTTTCCACGACTTCCCCTGCTCTTTCCCCACAAGCAACGATGACGACAATATCGACATCCGCATATTTTGCAAGGTGATGTTGCAACACTGTCTTGCCAGCTCCAAAAGGACCGGGAGAACAAAAAGTTCCGCCTTTCAGCACGGGAAATTGCGTGTCGAGGATGCGCATGCCCGTTTCCAACATGTGTTCGACTTTTATCTTTTGTCCATGAAGCAGAGGTACTTTCACAGGCCATTTTTGGATCATCGAAAAGGAGTGCTCTACTCCCTTTTCATCAACCCCTTTTGCTACAATTGTGTCGATAGGATACGCATTGGGCTCAATGACCCAAGTTAGCGTACATGTACCAAAAAAATGGAAAGGCACCATGATTTCGTGGCGAAAACGTTGCTCCATGGTAAATCCTAGTGTATCGCCGCGTTCCACAACAGCTCCGACTTCCGCGACCGGGCGATACTCCCATCGATGTTTGCGGTCCAAGGGTGGAATGTACACCCCTCGTTTCAAATAAAGGCCGGCCGCATCTGCTACTTTTTCCAAAGGGTTTTGAAGGCCATCGAAGATAGAAGATAAAAGCCCTGGGCCAAGTTCTACTTCAAGTAAGTGCGCTTCAAATTCCACAGGCGTGCCCATTTCGACGCCTCTCGTATCTTCATAGACCTGAATTTTTGCGAGGTCTCCTACAATCTCAATCACCTCAGCTTTAAGGGGGATGCCATTGGGTAAATGGACCATGGCCATTTCTCCTTGTCGGATATCTCCTTCAAAGCGTACTTGCAATAGATTGCCAAAAGCTGTTACGACATTTCCTGTAGCTTTCATCCAGCGTATATCTTCTCCATGAGTTGTCGACCTTTTTCTTCTTCCAAAGCAAAATGCGCTTCGATCAACATAAACTTTGCCATATACCCAAGAACAGCATCCAGAGAAAACTGCGCATTCCCCACCAATGCATCTATTTGCCTCAACCGATATTCTACAAAGTAGCGTTCTTCCATCGCAGGATCTCCTTTACAAGAAAGAAGGACATCCTTGATCTCTCGATATTCTGGGGGAGGCTCGTATTGCGGCGCATCTTTTTGTGCAAGAATTTGCGCGATAAACGGATCTTTTGGATCTTCGAATTGCAGCTCGCGAACGATATCTTTTCCATATTCTTTGGCACGTAAAGCAGCGGCAACAAGTCGCCATTCACGCTCAAAAGCAAGGTAGCGCTTCAAAAAGCCAGAGGCCTTTTCCCCTTCTCGTAGAAAGAAAAGCGCCAAAAGCCCTGGAAAATAGCGGAGTTGCTCCTCTCTATTTTCAAACTGATCCAAAAAATCAAAAACGTATTGCGGAAAATCAGAACGAATGAGAATCGCTTGATCCAACTCTTTTTCTGCAAAGTTTCCCGTAGGATCCAGAGGATCTCCTAGAAATAAGGCGCGAATGTTGCATAGATCAACAAAGCGCCTCAGTACGCGCGTTTTCGCAATCGCCCATCTGGGAAGATTCAGCGCAAGCCTCGCAAGGAAATCTTGCCAATGAAGGTCAGGCCTCAGCACCAAAGAAAGAGGGGGTAACGAAGGCATGAGAAAATAAAGTCTATTCACCATTTGCAAAAAAGAGAGCTCGAAATTCCTTCTGAATGTATTGCGTGACTAATTCGCACATCGCTTCATCCGTAAGC
>JAKAAD010000058.1 GCA_021802305.1 bacterium | reverse complement strand
AATAACCCTTTAAAGGAGTGACATAAACCACAGTGGGAGATTGCAATCAGAACTTCATAGGGTTGAAGAGGTTTTGTGTCGTAGGAAAAAGGGGTGAGTCTGTCTTTAGCGCGTTTTGCGGCAAAAGCATGAACTTGCATAAAAATATGAGTAAAAAAAAAGCGCTTAAAAATCAAATTTTTAAGCGCTTTAGACTGGAGAAGCGTTTAATAATCTGCGCCAGGCATTGCCGGGGTTGCAGCTTTTTCTTCTACTTCTTCAGTGATGATTGCTTCCGTCGTAAGTAGAAGTGCGGCAATGGATGCGGCAAGCTCTATCGCAAGGCGAACCACTTTCGTAGGATCGACGATTCCCCATTTGATCATATTGCCAAATTCTCCACGGCGGGCATCCCATCCTTCCATTTCAGCCATGCTGGCTACTTTTTGAACAATGAGAGACCCTTCTTCTCCTGCGTTTTCAGCAATTTGGCGAAGAGGAGCTGTGATAGATTTCATGACGATTTCTACGCCGACTTTTTCGTCGCCTTTCATAGTTTTTGCAAGGGCTTCGAGAGCAGGTATGCAACGAAGAAGCGCGACACCACCACCAGGGAGAATTCCTTCTTCCACAGCAGCTTTTGTTGCGTGCACTGCATCGTCTACGCGATCTTTTTTCTCTTTGAGCTCGACTTCTGTTGCTGCTCCGACGTCGATGACGGCTACACCGCCTGCAATTTTAGCAAGGCGTTCTTGGAGCTTCTCTTTATCGTAATCAGAGGTTGCCTCCTCAATTTGGCGGGAGATAAGATTTGCGCGCTCTTGAATCGCTTTTTTACTCCCTGCACCTTCTACGATGGTGGTATTGTCTTTACCTATGACGACTTTTTTAGCGCGTCCTAACATTTCGAGGGAGACATTTTCCAATTTGATGCCAAGCTCCTCACTGATGACTTCGCCACCCGTTAAGATAGCGATGTCTTGTTGATATGCTTTTTTGCGATCGCCAAAGCCAGGTGCTTTTACAGCGCAGACTTTAAATCCTGCGCGTATGCGATTGACAACGAGCGTTGCAAGGGCTTCTCCTTCCACATCTTCTGCAATGATGAGAAGAGGTTTTCCCGATTCAGCAACAGCTTGCAATAAGGGGAGAAATTCCTTGATCGCGGAGATTTTTTTCTCGCAGATGAGCACAAGGCAATCTTCCAAGACGCATTCTTGTGCTTCGGCATTTGTAATGAAGTAGGAAGATAGATAGCCATTATCGAAATTCATTCCTTTGACGACGTCTAAGGTTGTTTCAAATCCCTTGCCATCTTCAACGGTGATCGTGCCATTTTTTCCTACCTTTTCCATGGCTTCTGCAATGATGGAACCAATTTCTTCATCTCCATTGGCAGAGATTTTTGCGACCTGCTCAATCTCTTCGCGATTTTTAATGGGCTTACTCATCTTTTTGAGATATACAGAAATTTCCTTTACAGCTTTTTCAATCCCTTTTTTGATTTCCATGGGATTTGCACCAGCTGTTACGTTGCGCAATCCTTCACTATAGATGGCTTCCGCAAGAACAGTTGCTGTAGTTGTGCCGTCACCGGCCTTATCAGCCGTTTTACCGGCGACTTCTTTGACCATTTGGGCGCCCATGTTTTCATGTTTGTCTTCGAGTTCAATTTCTTTCGCAACAGTAACGCCGTCTTTTGTAATGTGGGGCGCTCCGTACGATTTGTCGATAGCAACATTGCGTCCTTTGGGGCCAAGGGTGACTTTTACCGCGGACGCAAGCGTGCGCACACCTTTTAGGATTTTTTGCCGTGCATCTTCTTTGAATTTAATATTTTTTGCTGTCATGGTTTTTTCACTCCTTTAAAGGGTTATTGAATCATTGCGATGATGTCATCTGCTCTTAAGATCACGAATTCTTCATCATTCAGGGTAACTTCTTGGCCTGCGTATTTATCTATAAGAACGTGATCGCCAACTTTTACAGGGATCGGAATGACTTTTCCTTCCTCGGTTGTTTTTCCTACACCGATTGCAACGACTTTTGCTCTCTCTTGTTTCTTTTTTGCCGTTTCAGGAAGGATGAGTCCGCCTTTCAATGCCTCTTCTTGTTCTAGGCGTTGAACGAGGACGCGGTCCCCTAAGGGCTTCAATGTCAATTTTTTGGCTGTTTGCTGCACCATATGTTTATCTCCTTGTTTGCAAAATAGGTTATGGGTACATTCAGTTCGGCATTGTAGCAGGAACGGAGTATTTCCGGCAACTGAAATTAGCACACCATGTGTGCAACTGCTAAATTATTTGGTGTAAAAAATGAGTATCTATATGGCGTCATCAGCGGAAAATACCCCAATTTTGCAACAGGATCGACAAGATCAATGGGACGTTGCAGCCTTGTTTCCCTCTTGGATAGAATGGGAGGCGGAGATCAAACAAATAGGGGAAGGGGCTCGGGGAAAGAGGGTAAAATGGCCTGAGATTCAAGAGCTTCGAGAAGGATTTCGCGGAACTCCAGAGCAAGTAAAAAAATTTTTACATGTTTACTTTGGTATTGATCGCAAGCTTTCAAAACTTCATACATATGCCCATTTGCGCCACGATGAAGACGTTGCAAGTGAGGTGCCCAAGCAAGCCTATGGTCGTATCTCTTCTCTTCTTTACGATTTCAGAAGAGAAACTTCTTGGTTTGAGCCTGCGCTTTTAGCCTTGCAAGAAGACACCATACAGCAATTACTTGCATCAGGGTCATTAAGAGAGTATGCGTTTTATTTGGAAAAGATTCTCCGTTTGAAACCTCATACGTTATCTACGATGGAGGAAGAGCTCATCGCACAAGCAGGGAAAGCGTTGGATGTTGGCCCACTTGCTTTTAGCTCTTTGAACAATGCGGATCTTACTTTTCTGCCAGCGATTGATAGCAAAGGAAAAGAACATCCTCTAACGCAAGAGACATATCGAATGTACATGCGCGACGAAGATCGGTCTTTGCGAAAGGATGCATTTTTAAAATTACTTAAGGAATATGCGCGATTCGAAAACACTTTGTGCGAGCTTTTACAAGGAAATGTGCAAAGCCATCTGTTCGAGGCAAATGCACGCAAATATTCTTCTTGCCTTGAAGCGGCTCTTTACCCAAATCAAATTGACACTGCTGTCTATCGTACACTTATTCAGGCGGTACGTGGATATTTTCCTTCCATGCATCGTTATATGGCATTGCGCAAAAAGCTTTTGCGATTGGATGAACTCCATCCATATGATCTCTATGTGCCGATCGTTGCAGAAAAAACAGGAGAATTTTCTTACGAAGATGCCGTGGATATTATTGTGCGTGCATTGGCTCCGTTAGGGGCCTCTTATCAACAAGAATTGCGCAAAGGGTTATTAGAAGAGCGCTGGGTAGATCGCTATGAAAAACCACGAAAACGATCGGGAGCTTATTCGAGCGGATGTTATGATAGCTTTCCTTATATTTTACTCAACTATCACGCAACGTTTAATGATCTTATGACATTAGCACATGAAGCTGGTCATAGTATGCATTCTCTTCTTAGTCACAGCTCACAGCCCTATCACTACGGCGGCTATTCTATCTTTGTTGCTGAGGTTGCTTCTACGTTTCACGAGGCACTTGTGCTACATTTTCTCACTGGACATGCAAAATCAAAAGAAGAGAAAGCGTTTCTCATTCATCAACAAATCGAGGGGCTGCGTACCACATTATTTAGACAGACGTTATTTGCAGAGTTTGAACTCTTCATCCACGAATCTGCTGAAAAAGGAACTCCGTTGACCCCTGCTCTTCTTAAGAAAAAATATCGAGAATTGACACAAGAATATTATGGGCGAGATCTCGTGATGGATCCTGAGCTCGATGTTGAATGCTTTCGCATTCCTCATTTTTACTACAACTTTTACGTGTATCAGTACGCAACGGGAATTAGTGCTGCCCATGCCCTTGCGACAAAGGTTCTTCAAGGAGGAAAAGAAGCAAGTGAAAAATACCTTGCGTTCTTGCGTTCGGGTTCGAGCAACACGCCTATCGAGGTTTTGCGAAAAGCTGGGGTGGATATGACTACAAAGGAACCTATCGAACATGCAATGCGCACCTTTGATTTATTGATCAGCGAGTTAGAAGAGCTTCTTAAAGAATAAAAACAACAGCGAATATTGAAATTTTTCTTCCCGCTGCGATGAGGGACTTGCAATTCAAAATTATTTTTTGATATGTCGATAGTGCATTGTAGGCATTTTATGGCTAAAAAATATAAGGATTACTTTACGGTATTGAATGATAAGGGGCTTCATATGCGGCCTTCAACGGAGATCGTAAGATGCACGAGTCAATTTCAAGCAGAGGTTCGATTGACCTATCAAGACATGACAGTCGATGGGAAGTCTTTGCTTGGCGTTTTGGTCTTGGGTGCAAATAGGGGCGCCAAAGTTTGCGTTGAAGCTGAGGGAAGGGGTGCAAAAAAAGTAGTGGCTGCGCTTCTAGAGCTTGCAAAGAAGCAATTTAATATTAAGTACTAAATTTCCTTACACACAAAAAAGCAGCACAACTTGAAGTTGTTGTGCGATACGGACGGGTTCAAATGTTGTGGTCATCCGACGCAGTCAAAAACGGATTTTTCAAGTGGTTTCCATACATGACAGTATTGGTTTTTCTCAATGTGTATGGGCTCAATGCGGTTGTTCAAGATGGCAATCAAATTTATGGCAATGAAACCATGACAGAATTAGAGATTCATGGAACGGTTCTACTCAACGGCACAAAAGTGACCAAGCGGTTGCTTGTCTATGGAAAATTGGAAGCGCACGATGCAGAGATTGAAAAGATGGAAATCTATGGCGAAGCAGTGTTGGATCATTGTTTGGTCCAAAAAAAAAGCACAGTGCATGGGAAATTGAGGGCAACAGACTCTACTTTTGCAAAAGAACTCAGCGTTGCAGCACATCGCATCGCATTGAACGCTTGTACTCTTCACGGTCTTCGCATTCTCAAAAGCAAGGGGCGAGCTGCACTGCAAATTGTAGAGTTGAAAGAGGGTACTGTTGTGGATGGCCCCGTCATTTTTGAGGGTAGAAAAGGGGAAATCACGATGGATCGCGAAAGTGAAATTACCGGAAAAGTCATTGGTGGAAAACCAAGGGTATGATGAACGCTGGTTAGACCTCTTGCGCAACTAAGGCTTCATCGATTTTGGGGATTATTTTGGCCGAACTCGGTGCAAAAGAACCCCAAATTAGTTATGCAAGAGGTCTATTCTTCGACAGCAATAGCTTTTTCTAATACTTCTTTCCTGCAATAAATGGGGATGTGGTACAGGAATGCAAGAGTAATGCAGTCGCTGGGGCGCGCATCGATTTCCACAATGGTTGATTGCTCACCTCTTTTTTGCTCGAGAAAGAGTCGGGCAAAATAAATCGTATCTTCCACATCTTGAATGACGACTTGCACAGGAGTGATCTCAAATCCCGATAGAATGGATTTGAGCAGGTCATGCGTGTAGGGTCGTTGTTTATGACCTTCGGTTAAATAGAGTTGCATGTTCCTTCCTACTTGTGGGTCAGCATAGATAGCAAAGCGTTTCTCATCCGTGCCCAATATAATCACGGTGTATGCATGGGATTGCATGATTTTGTTAAAAGTAATGGGAACCATTCTACTTTCTCTTATCAGGGACGAACGACAATTTGTCCATCGAAAAATCCTACAATGACTCTTCCAGCAAGATGGAAAAAGAAACCGGTATCTACAACTCCTGGAATGCGCAGGAGAGCCTCATGATCGCGCTCAGGATATTCTAAGGGGTGTGGAAACTGAAGGTCAATGATCGCATTTCCATTATCCGTCATGAAGAGAGATTCTTCTTTCGTTTTGCGAAGACTGCCTCGATACCCTGCTTTTTCGATGTGATGGATGGTTGCAGAAAGGCCAAAGGGGATGAGCTCAACGGGAAGTTTTCTCGTGCCCAATGCAGGTACGCATTTGGATTCATCAACGATTACAATCATTTCGCGACTCATATTGGCAATGATTTTTTCACGCACGTGCGCTCCTCCTCCTCCTTTGATCATGCGCTTTTGAGGATCGATTTCATCCGCCCCATCCACAACAATATCGAGAGAGTGCACTTTTGAGGGATCAATGAGAGGAATATTTCCCCGTTTTGCAAGGTCAGAAGAAGCGCGCGAACTAGCAATGGCTTCTATGCGCAATCCTTCTTGACAGCGCTGGATTAAACGCTCAATGAAAAAATGCGCGGTGGATCCGCTGCCAAGGCCTACGCGCATGCCATTTTCGATCATGTCCGCTGCACGATATCCAACGGCTCTCTTCACATCGTCTTTTGAT
>JAKAAD010000057.1 GCA_021802305.1 bacterium | reverse complement strand
GCCGAGTAAAACAAGTGATTGCAGATGGAGCATGCGAGGGTGGGGAAACCAGAAAGCTCATCCAACAGCAAGGAGTCAAGGCTTTGGTTGCTCCTCCTAAGAACGGTGTCTGTAATGGGATCGATGAGGATCATGATCGTGCTATCTTGGATATTCGAATATTTGGAGGTGACAAGACGGCTAGATCCATCTGGGGAAAATGATCGGGCTATAGTCGTAGGGCTCTCGTGGAGACAGCCTTTTCTCGCTACAAAAAGTTGTTCGGAGAAAAGGCATTCTCGAGGACTTATGAGCGTCAAGTGGTTGAGAATCGATTGAAATGTCTTTTGATGAACAAAATGATGAGGGTGGCTGCTTAACAATTTGGTTTCAGGCTGCGCGTTCAAGAACTTGTGCGGTAAGGGAATTTTTCAACACAGCCCGAGAGCATGAGGACACGCGATTTGTCCACAACTCTCGGCAATACGCGCTCTCCTTTAAAGGCTGATTTTGGTACACTGTTTCTGATTTGTGTTTAACAGTAACAACAAAATAGGAGGCCCTATGGCAAACCCAGTAATTTTACCACATCATTTAACCAAGATATGGAGCTTAAAAAATGAATATCCAGGTAAGGCTATTTTCTCAATAAACCATTCTGAATTAATAAGTCACGACTCTAACATCGTGAATAAGAATTTTATAGGTGCTGAACGCCTTCTAACCATACACGCATTTCACCAATTCATCTCTACACCGGGCTCTTGTATTGCAGCTCCTCAAATTGTCCTCTCTGCTCATAAAATCAAGTTTGCAACGGACGTTAAGTCCATCAAGATTTATGCCCCACTCAGTTTATCTATTACTACTAACGAACTCGAGATTGGTAGCAACATTTCTTTTTTATCAGAACCTCGGACTATGACCATAAAATGCCAGAAGCTCATTCTTCACAAATTATGCGATACAGAAGAATTCCCTCTTTTTGACCAACTACAAGAAATTTGCAAGAGCTCTAATCCAGACATAAAAATCGTGAAGGATTTTGACTAGGGCATGTTGTCAATTGAGCCATATGACCAATGCCGCGAGATAAACAGCGAAAAAAATTTTTGAGCCAATTTGTCATTGCGTATAGCTATAGCCCGATACTGCTTCAATTTTGCAAAGAAATTCTCAATTAAATGTCATGCTTTATAGCGCTCCACGCCATAAGCTCGCAGCTTTTCCCGATGATTCCTTAGAGGAATAACTGGTGTTGTTCCTCCCCGTAAAAGGGGTTCGATGACTCTCTTGTCTACATCATATCCTTTGTCGGCTATGATTATTCCTGCCTCTAGATCGGGCAATAGCTGATCTGCACCATCAAGATCATGCTTTTGACCTGGTGTCAGGGAAAAACTCGTTGGATTACCCAGAGCATCGTTGATACGCACAAACAATCGTTGAATCGATCATTCTATATTCATTGTCAGCATCGGCTGCTAAATACTTGAATACTTTTTGCCAGACCCCTGTCTCTGCCCAGCGTGACCATCTTCTGCGTATTTTTCCAATCACTAAATCGTTCTGGTAAATCTCTCCAAGGAATACCCGCCCGATATCTGTACAACACGGCTTCAACAAAAAGTCTATTATCTTTGGCCAAATACCCCACCCATCCTTCTCTTGTGAAGAGTAAATTTTTTAATTAACTGTGCACCCTAATACAATTTATCAAAAATAAATGATATTGCTACCCCTTTCAACTTCTCCCGGCTCAAATGCAAGGCTCTCCTGGCCAATTACCCATTTTTCGTGCAATTGTGTAGATACGTCCAAGGCGACTTGGCAAAATTATCGTTTTCGCGTTAATTGAGTCTATGGCAGAACCCTTACCATCCCTTCCCCTATTCGTCAGCACTAAGAAGGAGCGCATCAAGCAAGAGCTGAAAAATGAAATCGACCATTTTCTCGAGCTACTCAAAGATATGTTTTCGGTGCAAAATCTTGCGAAAGATCCTACATTTCTCGAACGCGTTGCTGCAGCGATCTTCGCACTCCATGGAAGCGCAGATCGTGCGCAAAGTTATGACGATGAAGTAATGCAAGATACTGTCTGGATCCTCCACACCATGCTCTATTGTCCATTACGTGTCGAAAGATGCCCAAAAAACATCACTCTTCTCGATGCAACGCAGCACTTTAGCTCACAAAATCCAGGTTCCTCAGATCTTGCTAAAGTGATGGGAGCGTTTCTTGTCTATCGAGCTGCTACAACCAGGCTGATGGAAGAACTTCGGTTTTGTTCAAAAGACCTCTTGCGTAACTAAGGCTTCAGCAAGAGATCTAAAGGAATGAGATTAAAAAGGAATGACCATGAAGTCTTCGGCAATATCCGTGTTGGGAAAAATGGCACGAGCTGCCTTTTCAAAGGGGTGAGGATCAGAGTAACGAGCTGAAAAGTGCGTGAGGACAAGTTTATGCGCGTTAGCCTCTTTAGCAAGGGTCGCTGCCTGGCTTACAGTGAGATGGTAGTGATCCGCTGCGAGTTCTGATTGCTCATCGAGATACGTACTTTCACATAAAAAAAGACGCGCATCGCGTGCAACTTCTGTAATGACAGGACAGGGCAACGTATCCATGACAACGGCAATGCAATCGCCTTTGCGCATCCAACTTACGTCATCGATGTGCACATACTTGCCATTGATTTCCATCTCTCCTAATTCTTCGAGTTTGCGTACAAGTGGGCCTTCGATCCCAAGGGAATCGAGTTTTTGCCGTTCGAACTTTCGACGATCGGGCTCTGTAATGCGCCAGCCAAGATTCTCAACGCCATGTTTCAGATAACGCGCTTCAATGCAAAAATGCGCATCTTCATGCACAATCCCCTCTTTTTCAACAGGATGTTCAATAATTTCTATGGTTTGATGGTAAATTGTTCCATACCGCAAACGCTCGAAATACACTTGACCGCTTGCTGGATAATAGCAGTGAACAGGATGAGGCACTTTGTCTAAGTTCAGACGCATGAGCATGGAACCGAGTCCAAGGCAATGATCTCCATGAAAATGGGAAATGAAAATGCGCGTCACACAAGTAGGAGCAACATTTGCAAAAATGAATTGTCGCTGAGTGCCTTCTCCCGGATCAAAGAGAAGCCCCTCCTCATTCCATCGAAAGAGGTAAGCTCCATGGTTGCGTTTGCGCGTATGCTGCTGGCTGGAAGTGCCAAGGATGACAAGGTAACGAATCGTCATGGAATGGTTCTCCCAAAAAAGGAAAACCTTCCCAACAAAATTCCAGTGAGTCCTCCCATCACATGCGCAGTATTCGCAATTTGAGGCGATGTTTGCATGGTGTGAAAGTAATGCATCGTAAAACTAAAGATTTGAAGGAACACCATCGCTACGACAAAAATGAGCAAAAAGAGCGCAACAAAACGGTGCATAGGGTACCCTTCCCAAGGAGCTACTCTCTGTCGCATCCAGATAAATCCGGCAAGTCCTACATCAATAGCAGAATATCCCAAAAAGAACGGGCCCGTCGCAATATATTGTGCAACGTTAGAAACAATGCCAATCGCAAGCATTAAGAGCACAATCTTCCAAACAGACAACCGCTCCTCGATCTGTTTGACGAGATACCACACCCATAGCATGTCAAAGAGAATGTGCAAAAAGCCAGCATGCAAAAAGACAGGCGTGATGAATCGCCATATTTCTCCCTTGCTGATCTTTTCAAACAGATGGGTTTTCTCTTGATCTGCTTTGCTCTCTTTGAAGTACGCGTAAATGCCCCGCCACGAAGGCGCTGTGCGAAATGCGGTGAGCAATTTTTTTGCCCCTTCCGGAAGTTGCGCGACAGTTTTGTACGATTTTAACGAATAGGTAGATACGAGATCTTCAATGTATTGATAAGAGGCAGGTACGTCAAAAAAAAGAGCCTTTTGTATCGGCGTTAAAGAGAGTTCTGTTGCAAGCATGCCTCCCTTTTTGTAAATGCTGGCTTCTTGTACGTTGTTCCAGATAAAAAGCAAAAGGCAAATCAAGATGACACTTTGCATCACGGGGTGTCTTAATTTCTGCGTAGAAATGCGCAAGGGGGGAACCGAGGCGCGCACACGCGTCTGCAATTTGCTCCCTTCATGTTGCGACACTGTGCGATAATCAGGAGAAGGTGGCGCCTTCCCTGCTTGAAATTCAGGCGCATCGGGATGTTCTCGAAACTTTTCAAACAAAGAACGAGCTTTGGGAAGATCCTCTTCGTTTTTTATCCAAATGCGATACCCTCTTTGCCCCGTTTCCGGATTCGTATACGATTCATAGAGATTGGGAATCCCCTCCTTGAGAAAGAAAGAGTAGAGGGCAAATGCCTCTTGTTCTGCGTTTAATTCACCAATGAGGCGCATGTGCGTATGATTTTTGAAGTTGTAAGACCATCAATCCGTTCTACCAAATGAAGTCTTCCCCCATGAGCTCTTACGACATCCGCTTCGATGCAATTTTCGCCATACTCTGCACCATTTACGTGCACATCCGGGCGAATCCTTGCAAGAAGCTCTCGTGGATCCAATGCATGAAACCACGTGACGTAATCTACCATTTTTAACGCAGCAATGAGCTCGCGTCGGTACTCTAAAGGTATGATCGGACGATGGAGCCCTTTATATCCTTGTATCGAATGGTCCGTATTTAATGCTACGATGAGAATGTCCCCTTGAAGAGAAGCTTGGTAGAGAATTTCTAAATGCCCGGCATGCAACAGATCAAAAGACCCATTGATTGTCACGATGCTCTTTCCTTCCCTTCGCATCGCATCGACTTTCTCTGCAATCTCTTCCGGATCGAGATATTTTGCTCGTGCGACTTCTCTATGTCGGTTATTTTTGAGGGAAGGCGACATGAAAAACCTCGTCGTAATGTTGCACAAAATGGACTCGAATTCCCTTCTTTACATTGGGAGGAAGTTCATCGTAATCGCGGTGATTTTCCTTAGGAACAATGATCTCCTTTACCCCGGATCGCTGCGCTGCAATGAATTTCTCCTTCAATCCACCAATAGGAAGAATTTTGCCCGTCAATGTAAGCTCTCCAGTCATTCCTAAATCCTGTAATACAGGTTCATCTCGTAGAAGAGAAAGAAGGGCTGTGACCATTGTAATCCCAGCAGAAGGTCCATCTTTGGGAGTTGCACCCTCAGGAATGTGCAAGTGGACTTGCTGCTTCGTGAAAAATGGAATGACCCCAGCGTATTCTTTGAGCTTGCTTTGCAAATACGTCCAGGCAATCTGCGAAGATTCTTTCATCACATCTCCTGCCTGTCCGGTGAGCTTCATTTCTGTCTTTTCCGCGGGTACTTTGGTCGCTTCGACATACAGTGTAGCCCCACCCATAGCTGTCCAGGCAAGACCCATGCATACCCCAATAGGCGTACGCTCGTAAAAGCGATCAGACGTAAAGATCGGTTTGCCCAATAAAGTAGAAATATTATCTTCTGAAACAACCTTCTTCATCGATTTTTTTCTTACAAGTTCAACCGCACTCTTTCGCAAGATTTTTTTGATCTGATTTTCGAGACCGCGAACACCCGCTTCCCTTGCGTATCCATTGATGATCTGCTGGATCGCACCTTTGGTAAAGGTAATGTGCGATGTGGTTAAGCCCATCTCTTTTCTGTTGCGTGGAATGAGATACTTTTGCGCAATTTGGAGTTTCTCTTCCATGATGTATCCAGAAAGGCGCAAGATTTCCATGCGATCTTTTAAAGGTTCGGGAATCGTATCCAATACGTTCGCTGTCAAAATGAAGAGCACGTTTGATAAATCGCATCGCACATCGAGATAGTGATCTAAAAAATCTTTGTTTTGTTCCGGGTCCAAGACCTCAAGGAGGGCAGACGCAGGATCTCCGTGATAACTCGCACTCATCTTGTCCACTTCATCAATCATGATCACGGGATTCATCACTTGGGTGAATTTCAGGGCCTGGATCAATTTTCCAGGCATCGATCCAATGTACGTCCTTCGATGTCCTTTAATCTCTGCCTCATCGCGCATCCCTCCCACTGAAAAGCGATAGAAAGGCCTCTTGAGTGACCGTGCGATACTCTTGCCAATACTCGTTTTCCCAACTCCAGGAGGACCTAGGAGACAAATAATATTTCCCCGTATCTGTCCTGCAAGTTTTCCAACAGCAATGAATTCTAAGATGCGCTCTTTGACATCTTTAAGACCGTAGTGATCTTCCTCTAGCACTTTTTTAGCAAAACGAAGGTCATAAGGATTTTTCTTTTCCCCTTCGACACTCGTTATGCCCCATGGAATGATCGTGAGCCAATCAAGATAATTGCGACATACCCCGTACTCCGCTGCTTGCACTTCCAGCACGCT
>JAKAAD010000056.1 GCA_021802305.1 bacterium | reverse complement strand
AGGATAGAGGGGGAAAGTATAGTAAATAATGCATCGGAGAATAGTGGGATATTTGCGAGGGATCTATCCGTTGTTGCAGGAGGAGTTTCATATCTGGCTTGCAAATGTCTTCGGAAAAAAGAGGTTGGGGATTGAGTGGTTCTATGATAGGTTCGAGTGACGTTTGTACATGTAGTTGGGGGACATCAAAAGGAACTCTAAAATGTGCATCTGGAAGTTCCATGTGATCAAATGCTTCTTTGAGTGCCACTGCTTTTGCTTCTTCCGGGAGCACCACCAGAGAGTTCATGGGAGGAGTGCCCAGAGCAAGAGTTTCATTGCGGAAAAAAGTAGGTGGAAATCGCTGCCAAATGAGAAAGCCAACAAGGTGAAGCATCAGAGAGAGGGCAAGACATCCAACTAGAATAAAAGAAGAAGAATTTGGATTAAGGACGCGAGGAGAGGATGCCATCTTTTTCTAATCGTTGAAGGCGTGCACTGAAACGCTCCTCACTGGGAGCATGGCAGAGTAGTTGTCCATAATCCTCGTTTGCTTGTGCGAGAAGAATGGCAGCGCGATCTGCATCGCCTTGTTCTGCTGCGATCTGAGAGGATAGCACGAGTATGTGCATGTCGACAAGATCCATATAGGCTAGATACAGGGCGTATTTTTCTGGGAATTCTTCTTTGGCAGATAGGTATTCTTGCACGAATGCATCTTCCCCATTAGAAAAAGATTCGCGCATCGTGGTGAATAAATGGAGAGCATATTGAGATTGTTTTTCTTTGGGGATGAGCTTTGTTTTCAAATCGATGTAATGAAAAGCAGCTTCAAGGTGAAATGGTTCAGAATAGAGCCTTCTGGCAATCGAAATCTCCTTAAGGGTATCGAGCATGGTTTGTACTTCTTTTGAATTCGCACATTTCTTCTCGGGTGCAAGACAATCAAACTGTAGCAAGACGCGATCGAGCATAGCTCCGGTCGCAAAGTAAGAGGAAGTATGGTCTGAGGAATCGATAAGAAATGCATATAAGGAGAGTGCTTCGTCCAAGGCGCCTTCTTCTTGATAGCTATGGGCAAGCTTAAATGTGATCAAGCGGCGGTGCTGCCATGCAAGATGGGGGGAGCGTTCTTGCAATTCTTTGAGGGATCGGAGGAGAGATGTCCTCTCTTTGTATCGATGTTGCATTCCATACCATTCTGCGAGCTGGATAGTGT
This sequence comes from bacterium, assembly GCA_021802305.1. GTDB lineage: Bacteria > Chlamydiota > Chlamydiia > Chlamydiales > Rhabdochlamydiaceae > JAKAAD01. The sequence goes on along the minus strand of JAKAAD010000056.1, from coordinate 5,177 downwards.
CACTTTCATTATCAGGAGTAAGGCCTGGAAGAAGAAGTTGCTCTATCGCTTGGGTCGCTCTCGCTAGGTGGATTGAGCTCGCAAAGGGATCTTTTTTGTATTGCTGAAAAGAGAAATGCGCAAGCCATCGAAGATTGTCGGGTTTGGGCGGAAGCGCAATGGCTTCGAGTAAGTGTTGCGCCGCATGAGTGAGAAGATCTTCTTTTTCATCGTCATGAGCCTTTTCACTTAAGGAGAGATAGGCATTGAATAAGTGGATATGAAGCTCTTTATTTTCGGGACATAGTGCAAGGGCTTTTTCCATATGAAACACAAAAAAGGGAAAATTTTCCGTCTTTTGATAAGCAATGGCGGCGCAAACATGTGCTTCAGCGATGTTGGGATCAGAGGCATAGTCGCGCAAATAATCGGCAAGAAGGAGAAGAGCTTCATCGTATTTATCGATTTCACAGAATGCTTGTGCAAGAAAGAAGCGGGCTTTTTGTCGCTCTTCGTCGTTAAAGATATTCTCCAGTTGTAAAGCTGTGCTCAACACATGGGCAAGGCGTTCTTTTTCTGCAAATGAGCCTTCTTTCGCTGCGTTGAGAGAAGAATGTACGAGGTGGCGCATGACAGAGGATTTTTTAGGATGATCTGGATATTCATGAAGAAATGTGTGGCAAGTAGCGATGCTCTCTTCCCATAGCAATTCACTTGCATAGAGAGTAGCAAGATCAAATAATACGACATCTCGTTCTCCATACTGGGGAAATTCTTGCGCGATTTCTTTTAAATCTTGAATCGCTCGCGCTGCATTGCCGGCTTCTTTAGTCAGGTGTGCGTGAACGGCCATCGCTTTTGCCGTTTCTTGATCCAAAGGAAAATTGCGTTTGAGATCTTCTAGTATTTTTTCATATCGAACGAGATCTTTTTGTTCCTGGGTGCATTGAAGAAGAGTAAGCAGAGCATTTTTTGCATAGGCAGGATCGATTCCCGGGACGGATAAAAATCCCAGGAGAAATGCTTGGCATTTTTCTCTTTCACCCATCATATACAAACTCTTTCCAGTAAAGTAATCGATCATGGGAAGTTGCTCTTGCGAAAAGAGATGTTCTACCTTTTCTCTATGCGTAAGGACGTCTGCAAAAAGGCCTTCTTGAAAAAGCAGGAGAAGTTGATTGTAGGCAGCAAGAGGGGCAGAAGTGCCATCACAAGATACAACTTTTTCATAAGACAAGATGGCAGAGGGTCGATCAAAATGGAGTTCTTGTTCTGCAGCAAGGAGGTAATATTCCTCTTGTTTTTCCGGAATTTTTTCTGCAAGTTTTCGATATAAAAGAGCTGCTTGCTTATGTTGTGCAAAATAGCTATGGATTTGTGCGGAATGGAGTGCTGCCTTATCGGCAAAAGGCGAATGGTTGAGCAATTCAAAATGTTGTAAGGCAAGAGACAATTGCTTTGTTTTTGCTTCTCCTTCTAATTTCTGAGCATGGAGAAAAAGGGCGTGAGCAAGCTCAAAGCGTACGGGATGTTCTTGTCCTTTAGGAATAAGATTTGAATCAACTAGTGCAATCCCCTCCGCAATGACATTATCGTAATCTCCGAGCATGTAAAAACAATGGATGGCAGAGGAAGCTATTTTTGTCTTTATTTCTTTGCTACAGATATGTGCAAATGCATGGGTAGCATCCTTGTAATTTTTTTCGATCATGTAGAGATCGCCTAGCATGGCGAGCAACGCATCGCGACCTTCGCTGCTTGGATATTCTTGTAAAAAGAGAAGGATGTGTTGCTTTGCAGCTGCGTATTCTTTTTCTTGCCAATACTCTGAAATGCGTCGGAGTTCGACATTTTCCCGGAAAGAGGCACCTTCTGCCCATACAGAACTTCCTAAGAGACATAAAGCAAAAGAAAGCAAGTATTTTGAGCTCATGGCTTCTCCAGCAGTTAAGTCGTGCGCGCTTCTTCTCGGAAGCGGTAGCCAATGCCTCGCACTGTTTCAATCCAATCGAATTCAGGACCGAGTTTTTTGCGCAATGCAGCAATGTGAACGTCAATGTTGCGATCGACGATGAATGCATCATCATTGTGAATGTCATCGAGAAGTTGATTGCGCGTCAGCACTTTTCCTCGATTTGCCAATAGTCTCTTTAAAATGCCAAATTCAGAAAGAGTGAGAGGGAGCGTTTTATTTTTTCTTCGCAAAAGATAGCGATCGGGCTCAAGTGTATATTCTCCAAAATTGATAATCTTTGTTGCTTTCCCCGGATCTTTAGAGCGTCTGAGAACGGCTTTGATTTTGGAAAATAGTACTTTAGGGGAAAAGGGTTTAACGATGTAATCATCTGCTCCGAGCTCAAGGCCCAACATCATGTCGAGGTCTTCCCCTTTCGCTGATAAAATGATCAGAGGAATGGTCCTCAGTTCTCCGCTACCTTTCATCTTGCGGCACACATCAAATCCATTTTGTCCCGGAAGCATTAAATCGAGAAGTACAAGGTCTGGCTTTTCGCGTTCGATTGCACGGTATCCATTGAGACCGTCCACTTCGACGTGTAATTTATAGCCGTTGATTTCTGCTTGGAGTTTGATTAAAGCAGCAATCTCTTCTTCATCTTCAATCAAAAGGATTCTTTTTTTATGTGTCATGAGGAGCTCTAACTGTATGCTGTATATTTTAGGTTAAAAAATTTGGTAGTAAACGTCTAGATTTTTGTGCATGTAAAAGATACAAAAGATGTCATATGAGCACAACGGGATCGAGATCCACATAACAATCAAAAGCGGTAATATAGGTCGCAGGTTTGAGGATTATTGTATTTGAAGAAAAAGAGAAGGTGATTCGGACATTGCGCACATCTCCCCAATGGGATTTATGTTTGTGCAGTTCCTTGGAGACATCTGTTTCAAAATACTTAGATATTTTTCGAATATCAGTGCCATCGCCGTAAAACTTATTTTCGAGATATGACAAGATCGAGGTGGCATTTTCCAGGAGAGTTTCCTTAAAGGAAAATGTGGTTGTGAGAGTGGCAAGAAATAGATCGAGTTTCTTTTGAATAATGCTCTGATACGCAGCTCCTTTGGGAATGGGGCCAAAAGGGATGATTGTCATTCTTCCTAGCAGTTCTGGAGAGTAGCTGATGGGCAAAGGAGTGGTTTTATGGAGGGTGGTAAATCGTTCGCTGATTTGTTGAGGACTTGATCCTTTTTGAAATGCTTGCAGTATGTCTTGGTGGTACAGGTTAGATGTGGCGATGATCACGCAATTTTGGAGCTCGTAGTAGATGCTCATGTTGGTAAATCCTTGGGAGAAGCTCATTTTGTATACCCATTCGTCAAAGAGAGTAAGGAGCGATTGTTTCATCGCTGGATGTGCTTTTTCAAACTCATCAAATAAGAGAACGCAATCTTTCACCGTATAAGAACGTTCATTTTTTGATTCGGACGTTAGGAAGGGTTGACATTTGTCTAATTCGTGCGCGAGTTCTGGTTTATCGGTGGACCCAACATATCCTAGCCCTGCGCCAAAAAATTTCGTCACGCTGGTAGCATCTTGATACTGATTCATAAATAGGGTGATGAGTCTTCCACCCTTTGCTTCTGCGACTGCTTTAGCGAGCTCTGATTTTCCCAAGCCTGTAGGTCCTACAAATAAAAATGCTTGATTGCGGTTTGCATTTTTTTGTGATGCAAGTATGGCAGCCAATTGTTCCACGGCAAATTCTTGTCCAATGACGCGCTTTTTCAGTTGTTGTAGTGTGATTTGATAATCATCGGTGTTCTCTTCTGGATGCAAGTTTTTGTGCAGCAGTTCTCGAAAGATTTTTGCATAGATATTTGGGAAATGGGTTTGGAAGCGGGTTCTCATATTTTGCTTAATAGGGGAGGCTAGCTGTTGCATTTGTTCTACCGCCTTCCTAAAGTAATCCAGTTCTTTTTGTGTCTGGTTCTCATCTATTTGATGGGGTGCTAGGCTTACGAGAGAAAGATCATGATCATCTTGAGGATGTTGTAAATAGTTGATAATCGCGTGGACACAGGAGAGGCCTTTCTCTTTTTCGTAGATTTCGCGTTGCAATGATGGCCAGTCTGTTAAAGGTGCGAAGCAAGAGCATTGTGTTGTGTCCATTCTTTCCTTTCTTTCCTTGAAAGAGAGATGTGTTGTGCTGCTGACACGGGTAGCGAGGGTATACCAAAATATATAGGTCAATTCTTCATGCAATGCATCGGCAAGGACGATGCGTGTGAAAGTAACGGGTTCTACTTCAGGGGCAATATCTACTTTAAGCTGAAAAGGAGGAACCAAGGAAGAATCGTGGAGCACTTGCATCTTTGCTGTTGGAAAAAATTCCTGGATCTTGGCGAAAAGATCTCGTGGCGTGTCCAATACATATGGTTTTGACTCCGATATAGGGGGTTCCGGTAAGAGTTCCATCGATGGATCCCGAAGTTTCGCAAAGTGTTTGAATTGCTCAACAGTATTTCTGTAGTGCTCAATCATGCGACGTAATACCGCATCTCCACACTGCAACTTTTCTTCTCTGAACTCGTTGATACGACACTGTAGTTCTTCATCTATTTCAAAAGGATATTGAGCATTTAAAGGAGTGTCAGTTTCTGTCGATACGATTTTATGATCGCCTCCTCCTGGGCAAACATTTCCGCGTCTCTCAACCCAAAAGGGCAGGTAGGTCAGTTCAAGGTAATGATTTTTAATGCAAGCCACCGGCTGCTTAAGAAGGGAAAGAGAAAAAAAGCGATCTACAAAATCTTGAGGCGCAGATGCGGGAGCTTTTTTTTCATCAGAAAGGCAAATGACATCTCCATTGATCACAAGAAACTTTTTTTCTGTGATTTCTTTCTCTAGATTGTCTTGCGGTTGGGTAGGAAATGTGGCGCATAGTTGGGAATAGTTGCTCAATAACTTTTGTATCACTTGAGTTGCCGTGGTAATTGTTCTCGGGCTGTTATCGCGCAAAATATATTGCTTGATCCTACATTTTTCTGGGATACTGTCGATACGAGCATAAGCGGGTAACAAAGAACTTGTGTCTACCTGAGAAGTCACACCGATACCTCGTTATTCGTCCAACCGTTTGTTTTGTAAATAAGGTTTAACATTCCTTTGAAAATATTCAATTGATAATTTTGGCTCGCTTCATCCAAATCGTTACATGGATTGTGACAGAGTTCTT
>JAKAAD010000055.1 GCA_021802305.1 bacterium | reverse complement strand
GAAGAAGTAGAAGCAAAGAAGTCGAGTAATAACGAGCAAATGAAGCAAACTACGGCATCTAATAACAAGGAGGATCCAATCCAAACACTTCGTGATGAATTGGGCGTGGCATCGGCTTGGGTAAACAAATGCAAAGATGAATTTATAGATGGTGTCCGTCGTCAGTTTGGGATTGAGGCTTTACGCGAGATAGAGAAGAAAATCAATTGGTGGCGGCAGAAAACGTTTGATTTAATCAATGCGTTATTATTTGCTATGCCTTATTCTCCTATGGGAAATAAGCAGCTGCCCGGTCAACAAGCGTCAGAAAGTCAGGACCCTAATAGTATGGAGATATAGCTGCATGCGACACTCTCTGTTTTTTCAAACTAAGGAGTCTCTTTATGCCAACACAAGTATCGGAAGAAAAAGTAGACGAATGGAAAAAAATCGCATGGAACAACAATGCCAGAGCGGCCTACCCATTAAGACATGGTGCCTACAACATCATATCTATCCAACTACCTTCCACTATTGGAAAAGAACGCTCTTTCCCAATGAGCTGCAGAAAAGCAATTTTACCGAACTGAAAATATAAAGCATTCGAGTACAATCTCTGTACAAGCACGAGGAACCTTTGTACGCATGAACAACGATTGCGATCTTCTTTTGCGCAAACGGCTCTTCGCTTTGTTTGCCGAGCTATCGTGTTAACACTCCCTGCTCATGTCCGCATATTTTTATGCAAAGACCTTATTAACATGCACAAGAGTTTTGAGGGATTGAGCGCTACTGTGGAACGACTCTTCCCCGGAGAGTTGCTTTCGGGAGCACTTTTTGTGTTGCTCAATCGGGCGCGCAATCACATAAAAGTACTCCTAAGGAAGTAATTTTTTGCTATCATGTTTTTCTATGACAGTAGAGATGCCGATTGAATCTCTGCAAAGGGAAAATGCAGAATTACGCGCGGAGATTCTTCATCTCAAAGAACAAATTGCTTGGTTTACTAGACACATTTTTCGGGAAGCAGTCAGAGCGCATCCGAAAGCTCTTTGCCATCGAGGAAATGGCTTGGCTGTTGCCCCCTCCCGAAAGATTTCAACTTCGACAACCCAAAGCACCCCCTATCATCGATATTCTCATTGACCAAATCACAAAACGACTTGCTGAAGGAATCGTTCTTCCCAAATCAAAATTTAAAAAAGCGTTAGGATACTTTTGTTCATTGATCCCTCATCTCAAAAACTATACTCAACATGCATCAGCCCGACTCGATAACAACCCTCCTCATATGCGTTTGCACAAAAGCTTTTAGTGATGTCGAAAGAGGCTGTTTCACAATTCCTATAAGCAGAGCGTACTTGAAGCTGCAGACCAAGTTCGCGCGGACGACAGCCTTGCATTCGGCGCGCTCATCCTTGACGGGAGGCGAGCTATGGCCTTGATTTCTGGCAGTCCTATCTCTTGGAGAATTTCAGGGGAGCTGCGGTTTATCTGTATTTTCAATGAACCGCAATAAGGCGTGAGGCGAACAGCTACTCGGTTTCAGGCGGCGTATTTAAGAAATTGTGCGGGAATGGAATTTTTCAACACATGCAATTTCCTTAGCCATTCCATGAAGTTTTTTTGCTCTTGTATACGTTATTAGTATTATTTGAGGTTTTCTGGCACGATAGTGCGGCAAAAGAGGAAATCTCTCATGGAAAAATCATTTCAAATTCTTAATGTTGAGGCTCTCAAGAACGCACCATTGTACAATACGCCCTTCCCTTACATCGTCGTAGACAATCTCCTGCGTCCAGAGGTAATGGCAAGAGTTGTAGATGCGTTTCCTATGATTGGGAAAAGAGGGAGCTTTCCTCTCAACGATGTGATGTGTCGCGGAGAGTTTGCAACACTTATGGAGGAATTGCAGTGCGATGAGTTCCGAGCATTGATTGGCGAGCGCTTTGGCATGGATCTCCAAAATCACCCCCCTTTCATTACCTTGCGAGGCTATACCACACATCGAGATGGCCATATTCACACGGATTCGGCGTCGAAGTTAATCACGGTTTTGCTCTATTTAAACCCTGGATGGCAAGATGCGGGAGGAAGACTTCGCTTGCTATACAATGAAAAGGAGCTTACTCCCTATGTGGCGGAGATTCCTCCTGAAGCAGGGAGATGCGTACTCTTTAAAGTGACGCCTAATTGTTGGCACGGTCATGAGCCTTTTGTGGGAGTGCGTCGCTCCATTCAGCTCAATTATGTGCAATCTGATGGTGTAAAAGAATTGCAGCGCAAAAGGCATCGGTGGAGTGCCTTGTTAAAGCGTGTATTTGTGAAATGAGACAACGCGTTCTTCTCATAAAACTCACTTCGTTAGGAGATTTGATTCATGCACTGCCTGCGCTGACGGATGCCAAGAGAGCGTGCCCAGAAATTACATTTGATTGGGTCATCGATGAACAGTTTCAAGAAATCGCAAAATGGCATCCCGCGATTCATCGCGTTTGGACGACGAATCATCGCAACTGGCGCCACACTCTCATGCATCCCGGGACAATACGAGCAATTAGAGAACTCGTACGCCTCCTTCGCAAAGAGAAGTACGATCTTGTCATTGATGGTCAAGGCAATTTCAAAACAGCGCTTCTTTCCACATCGATTGGGGGAATGAATGCTGGATTTGATCGACATTCTGTGAGAGAGTGGGTTGCTCACCTTGCTTATAAAAAGCGCTACAGCGCATCCAAAGAAGCGCATGCGATTGAGCGGCTCCGACGTCTCTTTGCTTCTGCGCTGCATTATCCCTTGCCGCTCTCCTCTCCAGATTTTCAAATACAAAGAGATGCGTTTGTCAAGCCTTCTTATGCATTGCCGGAAAAGTACCTTGTCTTTGTCCACAATGCGAGCTGGGTAACGAAACTTTGGCCCATGCGCCATTGGAGCGCGCTTATTTCCCATGCTGCTCAGCTGGGATATCCCATTTTGCTTCCTTGGGGAAATGCTGCGGAAAAAACGCGTGCAGAATTACTTGCGCGAGAATCTTTTGTGCATGTATTGCCACAAGTATCGCTTTCGGAGATGGGCTATGTGCTTGCAGGTGCGAGAGCATGCATTTGCATGGATACAGGGCTCAGCCACCTGGTCGCGGCGTTACATGTACCTGCGGTAACTTTATATGGGGCAACGGATTCTGGATTGGTGGGTGCAAGTGGAAAAGAACAAATACACGTAACATCTCGCGTTGCATGTGCTCCATGCCATAAAAAAACGTGTAGCTATGGGAAAGGAGAAAATCCCTGTCTTGCAGAAATTTCTCCCGAACGAGTATTTGACGAACTTGTGCATTTATTGACTCATATGTAATAGATTTTTAGATAGAATAAAGATTAAAGATGCCGGATTTTTCCCAGAGTTTTATCAATAGCGAACAGCTTCCTCTTCTCATTGAAGCGCGCACAAAGCACCTTCCCATTGTTCCATTTCTACAGGAACAGAGACTCATGTTGATAGAGAACATCCTCCGTTATGGAGGTGTGTTGCTGCGTGGATTTCCTATTGCCGATGCAAAAGATTTTGAAACAGTCATTGAAACGATACAACTTGGGAAGACAGTCAATTACATTGGAGGAGATAGCCCTCGAGTAAAAGTACGTGGAGGAATTTATACTTCAACAGAAGCGCCGCCTTCGGTGAAGATTCCTTTACATAATGAACTTTCCTTTGTCAAATTTTTCCCGCGACATATTTACTTTTTTTGTGAGACTCCTGCCCCTATCGGTGGGGAAACGATTCTTGGCGATGCGCGAAAAATTTATCAAAGTGTCCACAAGGACGTGATGGATCGTTTTACACAAAAAGAAATCCAATACGCATCCAGCTATTATTACAAGAGTCTCTTCATGGAATGGGTCAACTCCTTGCAGCCATCGCACAAGACCTGGCGCGATGTCTTTGAGACAGATGACAAGAATGCAGTTGAAACGTTGTGTCGGGAAAATGAGTTTGCATTTACTTGGCTAAAAAAGGATTGGTTAAAAATTAGTCAAACGAGGCCCGCTGTTCTTGCGCATCCCACAACGAATGAAAAGGTTTGGTTTAACCAAGTGCACCTCTATGACTTTAATCCAAAGCTTTTGGGGTGGTGGCGCTATATTGGAGCTAAGCTGTTTTATTTCCAAAAAGATACTCGCCTTCACGAAGTTTCTTTTGCAGATGGAATGCGTATCTCGCGTTCCGATATCTACCATGTTCTCAATGTGCTTGATGCGAATACCGTCAAATTTTCTTGGGCGAAGGGCGATGTTCTTATCTTGGATAATGTACTCGCGATGCATGGCCGTGCTCCCTTTAGCGGAAAAAGGCGCGTTCTTGCTGCTATGACAGCCTGAGAAGCTATCGCTCAGCACAAGCTATTCAACGGCACTAATGAGTGTTGCAATCTTTTCAAAGGTGGTCTCCTTGCTTGGATTGCAATCGACAGAGTGAAGGAGATGAAGGTCTCGATAGTAGGTTATTAATGGTTCCGTTTGTTCATGATAGACTTTTATGCGCGCACGGATGACAGTTTCTCGATCATCCTCCCTTTGTACAAGTCTTCCCCCACACGCATCGCAGATGTTTGCAATTTTTGGAGGTCCATAGACGAGATGATAGGGGGCGCCGCAGCGTTCGCAAGAGAGTCGTTTGCTCAGTCGTTCGATGATCTTGCTATCGGGCAATTCTAAATTGACGACAAAGAGTTTCGCATGAAGTTCCAGCTTCTCTTGTAGTGCTTTTGCTTGTCCAAGCGTTCTGGGAAACCCATCGAGGATGTACCCATATGCACAATCTTTTTCGCGGATACGCTCAAATAACATATTGAGGACGAGAGGATCGGGAACAAGGAGACCTTTATCTAAGAATTCTTTAGCTTCCACGCCAAGCTTTGTTTTTCGGCGCACGTGTTCTCTAAGAAGATCGCCTGTCGAGATGTGGGGAAGATGGCGTGCTTTTGCAAGCATCGTAGCTTGTGTTCCCTTACCGGCTCCCGGAGGGCCTAATAAGATCAAAACAAAAGGAAGGGTTCTTTCTGATTGTTCCATAACCATGAGCTATGAATATACAGAAAAACTGCTATTCTAGGCGTAATGAAAAAACACATGGGATTAGGTGGGTATCGAATGGTCGACTTAACGCATAGTATCGATCCGTTCATGCCGTCATGGTCGGATACGTCCAGATTTTCTTTTGAAGTTGAGACGGACTACGAAGAAGGTTGTCGCACATTGAACTATTCTTGCGCGGCAGGATTGGGTACACATGTGGATGCTCCTGCACACTTTTTTCGCGATGGGAAAATGATTGCAGAGCTTGCACTGGAAGAACTCATTGTGCCTCTTTGTGTCATCAATGTCTCTGCGCAAAGATCTCCGGATCTCTTCATTCAGCCAAAAGATATTGTACAATTTGAAGAAAAGTGGGGAGAAATCGAACGTGGCAGTTTTGCCTGCGGATATACGGGATGGGATAGCTATTGGAACGAGACAGAACGATACCGCAACGTAGATGGGAAGGGAAAGATGCGGTTTCCGGGATTTTCCAAAGAAGCAGCAGAGCTTCTTCTTGCGCGCGGAGTCATGGGCATTGGGATAGATACCTTATCTCCGGATGGCGGAAATGAAAAATTTCCCGTGCATGAGGCCGTATTAGGAGCAGGGAAAATCATTGTCGAAAATCTTGCACGTCTTGCAGAGATTCCGGCTAAAGGAGCGATCATCGGGATGTTTCCCATGAAGGTGGGAGTGGGAACAGAAGCACCGGCTCGATGCGTTGCGTTTATACCGAAGTGACGATTACCCTTCCTTAATCGGAATAGAGCTCTTACTTTTGAGTTTTCCCTTTGGGAAAACGACTTTTAAAATTCCATTTTTACAGGTTGCTTCCGGCTGTTTGCTTTCGTCTACGTTTGCAGGAAGATCGACTTGATACGAAAAAGCATTCAATGCTTTTTTATAAAATCTTTTGTTCGTATCCTCTTTTTCTTCCTTTTTTTCTGCTTTGATCCAGAGCACCCCACTTTGCAAAGTCATTTCGATATTTTCAGCCTTCATACCGGGGACAGCAGCTTCTATGTAGACGGCCTTTTCATCTTCCCAAACGCTTAATCCTGAAGATTCTGCAAATTCTTGCAGCAAACTAGCGTATTCCTCTTCTTCTGCAAGGGGAAAATAAGTACGACGATAGGGAATGTTTAAACGAAATGGGTGATGTGGACGATGTTGTGAAGGACGAAAATGCATGAACTCCTCAGCTGTTGGCATGGATTGTACTAAAACGTCTTTTTTCTGTACATTAACATCGCATTCAACTATCCTGTAACGACAGAATGTCGGGGAAAAAAGACACATTTGGATTGCTGCGAAGCATCTTTTGGCCCGTGCATCGATCAGAACTAAAAAAAGTTCTGTCGATGCTCCTTCTGCTTTTTCTTCTTTGCGTAGCGTATAGCATCTTGCGCAATCTGAAGGACGCAGTGATCATCACTGCAAAGCATTCAGGAGCGGAAGTGATCCCCTTTATCAAAGTTTGGGGAATGCTTCCTGCAGCCTTTGGAGCAACGTGGCTATTTACGCGCTTGCGAAGGCGTTTTGGGCGCGAAAAAGTCTTTTACATCGTCATTTCATCATTTCTTGCCTATTTCCTGCTCTTTGCGTTCGTTCTCTATCCCCATCGCCGCTATCCCACAA
>JAKAAD010000054.1 GCA_021802305.1 bacterium | reverse complement strand
GGCAAGGAATCTGCACGCAAGGCTCTCTGGGTGAGCTTTTTTGGCATGGGGGCCTTTGCGATCTTTGCAAGATTGCACTTACTCTTTCTGCCGAGTTCCCTGGATACAACGCAAATGGCCTATGCGATCGTCCTTGCGCAAGCGCCCAGACTCCTATGCGCATCCCTTGGATCTTTCTTCGTCACCCAGTGGATAGATGTGCATTTCTTTGCCATTCTTAGAAATCGATGGATACAAGCTCCTCTATGGCTGAGAAATGGAGGTTCCCTTATGCTATCTCAGTTGCTCGACACTTCCCTATTCACCTTCGTAGGTCTGTGGGGCATTGTCCAACACCTAGGTCAGATTCTCTTTTTCAGCTTTGGGGTCAAATGCGCAATCATTCTTTTTCTCACTCCTCTCTTGGCGATCGCACAACAACTCTTGAAGCTCCCTCGTTCCGTTTCGAAGTGATCTATACTTCAAAGATTTCTCACGCACGAGTAGGCCGCATGACAACGCCTCATGGAATCATCGACACTCCTAATTTTGTTGGCGTCGGAACAAATGGGACACTCAAAGCCCTTGATAACGCGACCGTCCAAAAGCTTGGCCTTCAACTTATGTTTTGTAATACTTACCACCTGATGATTCAACCGGGAACAGAAGTGGTTCGAAAAATGGGAGGTCTTCATTGTTTTATCAATCGTTCGATGCCTCTCATTACTGACTCTGGAGGATTTCAGGTCTTTAGCCTTTGTCATGGCTCTGTCGCAGCTGAGCTCAAGCGTTCGGGAGGAAAAGCACGAGAAAGCCATGTTCTGCGCATTGATGAAGAGGGCGTACTCTTTCGCTCCTACCGCGACGGCAATAAAATGCTTCTTACGCCTGAAAGCTCGATCGCTGCGCAAAAGGATTTAGGTGCGGACATCATTATCCCCTTCGATGAGCTTCCTCCCTATCATATTACTTTTGAAGACTTGAAACATTCACTAGAAAGAACGCATCGCTGGGAAAAGCGTTCCCTCGATGCACATAGAGCACAGCCCAACAACCAAGCAATGTACGGGGTCATCCACGGGGGGCCGGTTCTTTCTTTGCGCGAAGAAAGCTGTTGTGTTTTGCGCGAACTCCCTTTTGATGGATTCGCTATTGGTGGAAGCATGGGAAAGACAAAAGAGGAAATGAGAAGTATTTTACAAAGCACACTACCTCTCCTTCCCAAAGAAAAACCCAACCATCTTTTAGGAATAGGCGACCTGGCTTCGATTGGAATAGCCATTCCCCTTGGCATTGATACATTAGATTCTTCCTACCCAACGCGCGCAGCTAGACATGGTCTATTGCTGACAAGTCAAGGGCCTATAAAAGTGGAAAAAGCAGAGTATAAAGAATCATTACACCCTATAGAATTTGATTGCGATTGCACAACATGTCAACAGTATAGTCTTGGCTATCTTCATCATCTTTTCAAAGCACATGAGACTGTTGGACTTACACTTGCCACTCTTCACAATGTTCGCTTTATGGTGAAGTACATGGCAACGTTACGCAAGAATATATTAGAGGATAAAATTTAAATCTTAAAAAGATACACAAGTGCATGCAAAATCATACATCCTCATGCAATGTCAATTTTCTTACTTCTAAATCAGCTACCAGTTCTTGGCACATGGCATGCTCTTTGCCAAAATCCAAGGGATCGTGCGTTGTTGCTGCAACCACATGTCTCGAAACAAATAATCGTCAAGAAGATGGTCTAGGGTTTTATCATAATTCCGTGTCGAAATTCCTAGCATAGCTTTTTGCAAAAACTCATAAGAACATCTAGTCCTGTCTCCGATATTTATAAATAGAGAAGATTGCTTCTTTACACTCTTTTCGAAGACGAAGCTTGCTCACTTTGATCTTCCCGACGCTAGCATATATATGGAAATGGATTCCAAGAGAAAATTGACATGGCAAAGCTGCAGCAAGCAACTTGTCACCTGTTTAGAGTTTGGATTTATAAATGAGGTGATTTTCTAAATTACTGGATCGATATATGAAATTTCATTCGAAGTCGAGAACAGACTAGTGGGTATGTAACCATAGAGATTAAACCAACCGTTAAGTCCATAGCTCTCTTTTCTTGCCACGTTCTCGTCTTTGAGCTCTTGAGTGTTCATAAGACGAAATTCGAGATTTTTTACATTGTTTGTCTTTAGATCAATAAATGATCCTTTGATTTCCGCCTTTGCTTTTAAGTATCCACTGGGTGTCTCGTCGTCAATAACTGCATTTGTACCAAAATGGTAAACCTTGAAAAGAACTTCATGTACGACGCTAAATCTTTCATCCTGTGTCGAGACTAAAACAATGTGCTTTTGCTCAAGAGTTTCACTAACAACGTTACTTCCAATATTCATGATTAATTGGACAAGTATTCCACCCCAGGTTTGTTGGAGAAGTTTTGATAGTTTTTGGGTTATTTCTACTTCACATTTAGTTGCCTCGAGAAGCAAATTTGCCACCTCATCTGCTGTGGGAGTTTGCGATATCGAGAAATCAACCACAGTATCGTTGTTGATTTTTAAATAATTTAAACGGCCGAGATCCTCCTTTGCGGCTCTCCATATAGCTATGGTGCCTTCTTCATTTAGATGAGAGACGATACTACTGTCATTTGGCTGATCTAAAACTGCGCGATAGATCTCACTCATGTTTTTTTCTAACTCCAGCGGACGATATTGCGCTTGAATAAATTGTATAGTCATTTTAATTACCTAGTTATTAATTAATTATAAATATAAAGTTATTATAACAAATATATTATTACTTTTCTAGTATATAATATATTTATTCTAGATTATTATAAATTGTAAATAAATATTTTAATTATTAGGATGTAATTGATTTTTGTGGATTTCGTAAATAGCTGTAGGTTCATTCCGCATTTGAGAAGATGAGTCATGAGCCATCAAGCCCTTAGGAGAGTTGGGCTTCGGAAATATAAAAGAGCCGGTTGGCAGGTCCAAGCACTCGCTAGTCAATCGTGAATTGCGGTACATTCACTTCTGCCTTCTCACCCCTCATGCCCACCGTTGTCGACATATGCGCAGCCCCGCATAAAACTACGAATTTACTTGCGCTCTCTGGGGATGTGGTGCAATCTATAATCTGATAACCATTGTGGGGAAACCAGAAAGCTCATCAAACAGTAAAGAGGCAAGGCTTTGATTCCTCCTCCTAAGAACGGTGCCTGTAATGGGCTCGATGGGGATCGTGATCGTGCTATCTTGGATATTCGAATATTTGGAGGCGACAAGATGGCTAGATCCATCTGGGAGAAATGATCGGGCTATAGTCGTAAAGCCCTCGTAGAGACAGCCTTTTCTCGCTGTAAGAAATTGTTCAGGAAAAGGGCATTCTCGAGGACTTATGAGCGTCAAGTGGTTGAGAATCGATTGAAATGTCTTTTGATGAACAAAATGATGAGAGTGGCTGCGTAACAATATGGAGTTGGTTTCAGGCTGCGCGTTTAAGAACTTGTGCGGTAAGGGAATTTTTCAACACATCCAGAAAATCATGTATTGCGGATAAGCTACTGAATTTCGCGATCATGAAGCAATCGCAAGTTATTGCTCGTCCATTTTTGTCTCATAGACAGCACCTGCCGGGATATCTTTTGCAGAAGAAAAGCTTACAAGTTTAAGCGCCTTTTTAGGATCACCATTTATAATGTTGTATGCCGTGCCCTTGGGGACAAAAATAAGGTCGTTCGCACTGAAACTTTGCGACGTCCCATTGAGAATCACTTCTCCCCTTCCTTCTACTATCAAAATTGCCTGATCAAAGAGATGGGTTTTCATCCCAATTTCATTATGAGGGCTAGTTGTGGAAGACACAGACATAAAGACAATCTGTTCAGATACACCTGTAGCAAATGCAACTTTCCATGAGGTGTTATCCTTGACTTTCTTGAGGAATCCTTGTACGACCATGGGAGGAATATTCACATTATTCTTTTTATCTTTGGTTGCACTGATTCCCATGAGAACAGCGAGTGTGAACAAAGAAAAGAGCGCGTACTTCTTTGCAGATTTCGCCCATTGATGCATAAAAACCTCCTCTTTTACATCGCATCTGCTGCAAGTGCTGCAAGCTCAGATCGCTCGGTTCTTTCTAAAAACATATGTCCGAAAATCGGGTGTTTCTGAAATTTTCCCACAGTATAAGTAAGTCCATTCGAATCTTTATCTAGGTAGGGATTATCGATTTGTGTGGGGTCCCCTGTGAGCACTACTTTTGTCCCTTGGCCCGCACGAGAAATGATTGTTTTTACTTCGTGCGGAGTTAAATTTTGTGCTTCATCAATAATGATGAACATTTTGGGCAATGTACGTCCGCGAATGTACGTCACCGCTTCCATTTCAATTTTTTTACTCTCCATGATCCATTTTTGCGTCTCTTCACCAGTAGGTTGTCCACCGGTAGATTGGCACAAAAATTCTAAATTATCATAAATCGGCTGCATCCAATGGTAGAGCTTTTCTTCCTTTGTGCCGGGCAAAAACCCAATATCTTTGCCTAAAGGAACGATAGGTCTACTTACTAAAATGCGCGTATATGTTCCCTCATCAAATACTTTGCGAAGCGCGGCAGCTAATGCCATCAGGGTTTTCCCCGTGCCTGCAGGACCAACGAGAGTGACGAGTTTTATATCATCGCGAAGAAGGAGATCCATCGCACATTTTTGCTCAACGTTCAGGGGTAAAATCCCCCAAATATCTCGAGAAATTTTAAGAAGGGGTTCTAGTTTTTGGGATTTTAGGTTGTACTTGCAAACCGCTGAAGATTGTTCTTTAGAAGAAAGCAAGCAATATTCGTTAGGTAAAAAGTCCCTAACTTCAGTTTCTAGAAATCCATCTTTATAGAAACGATCAATCTCACTTTTGGGCGCATCGAGCTTGCGATATCCTTTGTAGAGCTTGTCGTAAGAAGCTTTCACGCTCACATAATCTTCTGCTTCGATTCCAATAGATTCCGCCTTCACGCGCATGACAAAATCTTTCGAAACGATCACGACGTGTTCTCCTTGTTCTGCAAGTTTAAATGCACAAAAAAGGATCTTGTTCGCTGTCCGATCTAGTGGAAATGGGAAAGGAGATTTTGGTGGTTTTGTATCAACGAACGTGCGAACGACAATCCCATGATCGATCTTGACCCCCTTGCTCAGCCCACCCGATTTTCTCAGCTTTAACCCATCTACATATCTCAAGACCTGTCTGGCATTTTTTCCAAGGTCATCAGAAAGCCTTTTGAGTCCATCGAGCTCTTCGAGCACCGCAATAGGAATGACAACGCTGCTATCCTTAAATTGAGAAATTGCCTCTGGATCGTGGAGAAGTACGTTGGTGTCGACCACGAATGTTTTTCTTTCCATGGATTCCTTATCCTTGAGCGGGCTAAAAAATTGATTTTGCAGTTTATCTGCCTCTTCGTGAGGCTTCATTGTTTTTGGCATATCATCTTCTTTTTACCCCGCACGCATCGAAATGTCGAGCGAAAAAATGAGTCGTTTTGAAAAATGTATTAATTTTATAACTGATTTATCATAAATAACTTACGAAAATATCCAGCACTCAATAATCATGAGTGCTAATTTTTGTTGACGTCTCAATCCTCAAGTTTTATAATGAAAGGTAGAAAAACCCTAACCTTGGGAGGTAAAGATGAAAATAAATCATAAATTTCTCAGTATTCCCCCTTTTATCTCCACGTCTTGGAAAAATGTCTCTACCTTACAATTAGATCAATCCGGAACCTTGATCATTCATTTAAAAGACGGAAAAGAAGTAAAAGCCCCTGGATTACAACATGTTGTAATTGAGGCCGTTTTTGCTGCATACGAAAAATTTCTCGAATCCGAAAAGACTAGAGAAGAGGGTCAGCAGATGATCTCTTTTGGATTGCCTATGAAGATGGGTGTGGCAGGAATAGAGTCCATGCTCCCTTTTTTACAACACAATCCCGCCCAGGCAGATATGCCAAATTTTCCTCCAGATTTACTTCAACATATCTCTGCTCTTGCGAAGGTACTCAATTTAGAGAACATGGAACTTCCTAAAGCCGAACCGCATTGTAACTGCCCTCATTGTCAAATTATGCGCACTTTTGCGAATTGCGCGAAAGAAGAAGAGCAATTGCTTGAGGAAGAAGAGAATGTTTCCGATGAGGATTTGCACTTCAATGAGTGGAAAATTGAAAAGGCGAGTGATCATCTCTACGTTCTTACAAATCCTTCGAACCCTAATGAGACGTTCAACGTCTTTTTAGGAGAGCCAATGGGTTGCACTTGCGGCCAATCGCGCTGCGATCACATACGAGCTGTACTCAAGAGCTAATCTTTTGTGTTGGTAGGAAAATTGTATAGCTTCTAGAATGAAGAGGTAGCAATTTCAGTATATGGAGCTTGCCCATGAATAATTCACGACTTCTTCCCTTTTACTGTACCGCATTGGTGGTATTTTCTCCCCTTTTTGCAGAGAATAGCCATCCTGCTTTGGAGTTTGAAAGTTCGACCCCTTCTGCCGAAGTCACGCAATTTCCTGAAGCAACCGAAGCTTTTTCACTTGAAACCTTTTCACCTTTTACTGGGAAAGTAAAAGGAAAAAAAGTACGCATGCGATTGGGTTCAGACTTTGAAAGCCCCATTATTATGGAGTGCGATGTAGATCAGATGGTATCTGTGATTGGTGAAAAAGGTGCGTTTTATGCTGTGGAACCGCCATCTACCTTAAAGGCTTATGTCTTTCGCAATTTTCCTTCCAT
>JAKAAD010000053.1 GCA_021802305.1 bacterium | reverse complement strand
CGGCAAGAAATTTATTTGCATACGAATGATAAGCCTTTTTGCCTACCTCAAAAAATGCCACTAAGTTGCCATTTTGGGCATAAAAATGGCAACTTATGCTGGCATGTATCTAAAAGAGGAAGTGCATGCGGAACGCTTGGTGAAAACTATCGAACATTTTGCGTTCAACACATTCTTCTCTAAGAGACTACTTGCATTTGCAAACAGACTCTAGGCAGTGTGTGCGCGAATGACTTGGGGCGGCTGATGCTTTTCAATGCATTCGCGATCGACGATGATTTCTTTAATGGAAGGATCCGAAGGGGCTTCAAACATGAGGTCGAGAAGAACGTGCTCTACAAGCATGCGAAGGGCTCGCGCTCCTGTCCCTGTCTCCTTGGCTTGTTCTGCCATGGCGCGCAGTGCTTCCTCTGTGAACTTGAGAACGATGTTTTCTTCTGCAAAGAGCTGTTCGTATTGCTTGACGATCGCATTTTTCGGTTTCGTTAAAATCTCGACGAGATCTTCAACCGTGAGTTCATTGCAATTGGCAATGCTATTAAAGCGGCCAACGAATTCCGGAATCATGCCAAATTGAATCAAATCTTCCGGTTCCACTTTAGAAAGCAGGTAATTCAGCTCTTGCGTCTCATGTTGTTTGGCTTCTCTCCCAATGTCAAATCCAATGGTCATTTTTCCAAGCCTGGCAGCAATAATTTTGTCCAAATAGACAAACGCGCCTCCGACAATAAAGAGAATGTTTTGCGTATTTACGCGAATATACTCTTGACTTGGGTGCTTGCGCCCTCCTTTTGGAGGAATATTTGCAATGGTACCCTCGACAATTTTGAGAAGTGCCTGTTGTACTCCTTCTCCCGATACATCGCGTGTGATGGATACATTTGCAGAAGTTTTGCGAATTTTATCAATTTCATCGACGTAGATAATCCCCAATTCTGCTCGCGCGATGTCATAGTCTGCTGCTTGCACAAGGCGCAAAATGATGTTCTCAACATCCTCGCCCACATATCCCGCTTCCGTCAAGGTCGTGGCATCCGCAATAGCAAAAGGAACATCCAGCACGGATGCAAGTGTACGTGCAATCAACGTTTTTCCGGATCCAGTAGGACCGAGCAAGAGAACATTCGATTTTGTGTATTCCACACCCTCTTCTCTATGTAGAGCGCGAATTCTCTTGTAATGGTTGTAAACAGCTACGGAAATCGTCTTCTTGGCATTTTCTTGTCCAATGACGTACTCGTCTAGGGCAAGCTTAATCTCGCGGGGTTTCAGCAGTTTTAGTTCATGGTGCACGGGCTTTTTTTCGACAATTTCCATGCACAAACGAACACACTTATCGCAAATGTAGGCATGCGGACCGGAGATGAGTTTTTCAACAGCCTCTTCAGACCTTCCACAAAAAGAACAAATCGTTGGCTCTTTTTCCTTTTTGGTCATTCCTTTTTTTCCTTCTCTTTTTGGGGCTGTGTAGCAATTTTATCGATTAAGCCAAGCGATCCATACTTCAATGCATCTTCCGGGCTCATGAAAAAATCTCTCTCGGAATCGGCCAATATTTTCTCGATGGGATTTCCCGTACGCTCTGCGAGTATTTCTGCGCAAATCTTTTTCAATACGCCAATTTCCTTCGCTTGAAGAGCAATATCGGCAGATGTCCCTCCAATTCCCCCTGTAGGCTGATGAATCATCATGCGGCTATGAGGAAGGGCAAAGCGCTTGCCCTTTGTGCCAGCAGCAAGAAGCAGTGCCCCCATCGATGCTGCTTGACCGATGCAGTAGGTATTGATGTCATACCCCATAAATCGCATAGTATCGTAAATCGCAAGGCCGGCCGTGATGTATCCTCCCGGCGAATTGATGTATACATTGACATCTTTTTTAGGATCTTCCGCACGTAAAAATAAGAGCTGTGCAATGACAGTATTTGCTACTTGATCATTGATCTCTGTCCCGACAAAGACAATTCTGTCTTTGAGAAGGCGAGAATAAATGTCCATGGCGCGTTCGCCACGAGCTGTGTCTTCTATGACGTATGGAACGGTGTACATATGTAGGGCAATATTGCAAAACGATACAAATAATCTGCAAGTACTATCTATGCTACTTCTGTAGCGCGCTCAATAATGTAATCTTCTGCTTTTTCGAGAACAAGGCGAGCAAAGGCTTCCGCATGCTCTACTTCCGGGTTGCGCATATGGTGATGGTGTCTACGCATCCCTAACAGCAGTTCCAATGGTTCATCAGGAGCAGCAGGCACATCTGAAGGTGTAATGGAAATATTTGCTTCATCTACAATTTTTTTACAAAGATAGAAGATTTTTACAGCTTTTTCTGATTGTTGATAAATAGTTTCAATGAGCTCTTTTTGCTTTTCTTCTGAAAGGCCTTTCCAATATTTCACGAAATCGGGTTCTTGTGAAATCTGGCGCAATCGAAATTCTGCTTCTTTATGCACAAGCGTTTGAGGTAATTCAAAAGGAAACTTTGCAAGCAATGCTTCAGAAATTTGTTGACGGAGATCCTCTCTTACATGGGCATCTGCTTGCTTATTTAAAAGCTCTGCAATGCGCGTTTGTAATGCCTTCACCGTAGAAATCCCTAGTTTTTGTGCAAATGCATCGTCTACCGGGGGAAGCTCGGCCTTTTCAATGGCAATCAATTTGATGCGCACTTTTTTGGGCTGCAAATCTTCTTGGCCATGGAGTTTCTCGTCCTGGTCTGGCACGCTAACGCCTTCCTTCACATCCCCTACGTTCATTCCCAATAAAAGCGAGCGCATCCACTGAGCCATTGATTTTTCCACGACTTCAAACCGCGTGTGCGAAAACAGCGGTTTTGAGGATCCATCCTCTTCAATGACATCGAGATCGAGCAAGACAAAATCGCCTTGTTCCACCGCACGACCCTCTACAGTTTCCCATTTTGCAAAGAAAAATTGCGTTTGTCGTATAGTCTCTTTGACTTTTTCTTCATTCACTTCCGGTCTAGTATGCTTTTTGAGCTCTATGACCTTTGGGTCGACCATGGGCACTTCTGGCTCCGTTTCAAAAGAAAGCGTTAAAACAGCGCCCTTTTCCGAATGGCTTTTGCACTCAAAAGAGATCTTTGCTTCTCGGTGAAGGACGGGAATATTTGCCAACTTTTCACATTCTTGAAAAGCGAGTGTTGCAATTTCATGCTGCCATTCTTTATCAATTTCCTCGGGGTAACTCTTGAGGAGTACTTGTTCAGGGACTTTTCCTTTGCGAAACCCAGGATGAGAAACTTGCTTTCCTACCTTTTTAAGCGCTGCACGGCGCGCTTTCTGCACGAGTTCTTCTTGTGCCTCCACTGCAAATTCCACCATGCATTTTGGCTTTCGATGCACGGTGAAGAGCACGTCTCCCCCACGAAATTCTTCTGCTTTAGCTTCTTCTATATTACCTTTCTGTTCCATTGCTTTCCTTTTAAACCAAAGCGGGTGATGAGGTTCGAACTCACGACCCTCACGTTGGCAACGTGATGCTCTACCGCTGAGCTACACCCGCACTTATACACCAAGCTCATGTGAAAAGTAAAATTTTAGTGCCGTCAGACAGCCGCTACTTTTCACACGAGCTTGGTACAACTAGCGGGTGATGAGGTTCGAACTCACGACCCTCACGTTGGGAACGTGATGCTCTACCGGCTGAGCTACACCCGCGATAGGAATTCCCACGCCAAAATGATTCAAAAAATATACAAAGTTAAGATTATATCCCGTACGAGATTTCGTACAAGAGAGCGCTAAAAAAAAAGCCACTCTCGAGAGAGAGTGGCTTCGCTTGGAGAATTTCTCGTTGTTTGTCTTAGACGTTCTGGGCCGCGGCCATCATCGCTTGGATCATGCCTTGGATGTGCTGATTGAGCTCGGAGAACGCTTCGCTCGCCTTTTGGCTTGCCGCTTGCTCCGCTTCTTGTGCGAGGCTTGACATACTGCGATAGAGTTCTGCTTTTGCTTGGTGTGTTCCCCTCTCCTTTTCGTACTCTGCAACAGCCATACTCGATGCCCCTTTACTAAACCCATCTGTGATGTTCATCATCAGATTCGTTTTTACCGGACGATCAGCAATCTCTCTTCTCAAGAGGTCTACTTCTGACTGCGCTTGTTGCATTCTAGTTTGAAGTTCTCTTCTAAATTCAGGATCCTTGGCCGCTTTGCTGATTTGATTTTTATATTCGTCCTTGATCTTGCTGCCTTGAAATCCATTGTTTATAGAAGATTCTTTGAACAATTCTCTTGCATTGCTTACCGGTTGCGGTTGGTTGGAAAGAGTGTTGTCCGTAGGTTTTGCATTCGCAAGAGTTGCCTTATCCATCTCCTGGAACTTTTGAAGTGTCTTGTCTGCAAGATTGAGCTTGGTTTCTGGGCTCTGGTAGGTTTTGCTAAACGATTGGCGTAGGCCAGAAAGAGCACCCGTCGAATATAAGGCTCCTCCTACTCCCATCACTCCGCCAGCAATTGAAGACCACCCTTGTGCAATTGCTTGGTTAGCCTGCGCATTTGCAGCACTCATAGTAGCATTGCTCATTCCAATTAAAAGACCATCGTATGATCCATCTTCTTTTTGATGAACGAGTACATCCAACTGCTGGTTTGCAAGTTGTTTATGTAGATTCATGAGTTCGCGGCATTGCCTTGCAATTTCAATCAATGTAGTCATTAAGACTGCTTGTGCACCACCGGATACAATTGCACCTACCGGCAAGCCCCCATCTGTAGTTCCTACTTTGGGTGCGTTTGATCCCTGAGGAAAGATTTTTACCTCCTTTCCCTCTTCGATGAACTTAGCTTTTTTGGTTTCTAATGCCATATTTTTCCCCTTTATTTTTGTGTAATTTTTATCTTCCTGCAAGGACTTTTGCCACTTCTTGTTGCCCCTTCATCCAAGCAGCTTCTCCATCTTTGAGTGCTTCAGCAATGGACTTCAGCATCTTCATGAGTTGGTCCATATCTGCCTTGCGCTCCTTATTGTTGATTCCAAGGTTTGCATAGGCTAATTCCTGCCAAGCCTGCTGTACCCCAATCTCTTTTTCTATCTCTCCTTGATCTTTTTGCACGACACCTATTCCCATCTGTCCTCCACCCATTGCTACAGACCCAATTCCTTGCCCTACAACTCCCATCTTAATGAACTTTGTAAGTGCATCTGAGCTCATCCAACGAGTGAACGCGGATCCACCACTCATTCCTGAATTTACCAAAGAAGCTCCTACTCCCAAACTGAGCGCCATGGCTACTGCAGAGAATACAACAGTAAGAGCAATCTGCCATTTTTGCTCTTCATCAGCGTCTCCTTCCGCCGCAGCTTTGGCCGCTTTTACAGCAGCATTATTGATAAATCCCGAAGAAGAGAGCGCTTGCATTCCTCCTACAAGGGCCATTTTAAGCGCCTGTCCGCCGACAGAAACACCTCGCGCAGCTGTATTCGCAGCAACGGTAGCACTTCTCGCTGCAGCAGCATTCAGTATAGCAGTTGTTCCCCCTGCAACTCCAGCAGATAGAAGCATCGTTGCAATCACAACGATCGCACCTGCAAGGAGCATTGCATCTTCCTTAGAAAGGCCGACATCTTGCAATGCATTTGTAAGAACGCCATTTTCGCCTGTCAGTTTATCCATTCCTCCGGAAACCGTCGCTGCGTACGTGGCGATTGCCAAAGCCGCAAGTATGTATTGCTGCGAAGCAAGAGCAACGATCACCACAATTCCCGTAACGATCCCCCCAACCACTTTCACAATGGTACTCCATTTCTCAGCTTCTGCTTGCTTTTTCTGAATTTCTTCTATTTTTTCTCTAACTGTTTCAAGAGATTTTTGCGCTACTTCTATATTGAGTTTTGCAATCTCATTGCCCATATTGAAACGATCTATCCCTAATTGAGCTAACTTGATCTGAAGCTCTCCTATCGTTCGGGCCATCATAGCAAGAATATATCCTAGATCTTGATGATCCACATCCTTCTCTTCTACTCCTCGCAATTCCTGTGACTCTGCTCCTTTTGTTACGTTGCTCACAAGCTCTTGCAAAGCTATCAGCAATGCGAGATTCTCCCTTTCATCTTGTGTACGATCTTGCGCATTTACAAGATTGGTAGATGCTAGGTGAGGAGTGTGTTTTACTTCTATTTTATTTTCTTTCATAATTAACCTACATTATTTTTTAATATGATGAACCCAATAAACTTGATAACATTTGCGCAATGGTATTTATCGCCATTACAACTTGTAATTGCTGTTGCAAGTTCGTACCATCGACGGTTACTATCCCCTGGTTTTGACTCAAACCGCTCTGTATCTGGCCGATATGGGTATTCCATGTATTTTGCCGCTTGTTATATTCTGCTTGCCAATACGCAAATGCATTGTTATTGTTAATATTTTTATTCATCTCAGTAAGTGCATCATTGAGATCTTTTTTCATCTGAGCCATCATGTCCGAAAGCACTCTCACAGTTGTTTTCACCGTTTGCGCGTCTGTTGCTTGCTGGCTTGACAAGGATTGACATGTCCTTGCTTGCGCTGCCATAATTGCTTGTAAAAAGTTTGACATAATTTTTATCTCCTAATTATTACTTAGCTTGTTGGTTGCGAACCATTGCAGCGAATGCTCTCATTGTATTTTCAAGCATTGCTTTTGTTGCTGACATGATTTGGTTAAACTCTGCAGATCTAAACTGTATCTCTGCGTTTGTACCTTGTGCTAATGCACTGACTGAGTTGTTGTATTGCTGTAAGCTGTTGTACATTTTTTGTAAGCGCAATTTGGATAGATCGTTTCAATATGGGCA
>JAKAAD010000052.1 GCA_021802305.1 bacterium | reverse complement strand
CTTTTGCGACCGGATGCAGGGACGATTGATGTCAATGGCTATCGCCTCAACGAGCTCAAAACATCAAAACTTTTTCTTGCAATTGAGAATATGGGAATGCTCTTTCAGGGAGGAGCTCTTTTTGATTCATTGAATGTCGAGGAAAATGTCGGATTTCATTTGAAGTATCATGGAGAACCACATACCCAAAAGCACTTGTCTAAACGCGAAATCCAGGAGCATGTTGATCGCGCTCTGGAAATCGTAGGATTGCATGGGACACAAAAAAAGATGCCTTCCGAGCTCTCTGGTGGAATGCGCAAGCGGGTTGCACTTGCTCGTCTCATTGCCTATCGACCCACGATTATCCTATATGATGAGCCAACGACAGGACTAGATCCTCTCATTGCGCTGCAGATCAATGATCTGATCGTAAAGACGCAACAAGAGCTTCACGCAACGAGCATTGTCGTCACCCATGATCTTTTTTGTGCACTCTATGTTGGCGATCGATTGGCTCTCATGCAAGACGGGAAAATTGTACACATTGCAGATCCCGATACATTTTTGCATATCGATCATCCAATGATCCAATCCTTTAAGAGGACGATATCGGAAAATCCCAGGCACGTTCGAAGGAGAAACTCGTAGATGTCCGATAAGTTGAAAAATGTTCTCATCGGAAGTTTTTTTATTGTCATCGCAGCTCTGGTGATTTGGATGATTTTCTTTATTAAACCTACTATTGGAAATGGCAAACAAATCCTCTTCGTTCGCTTTTCGGATGTTACGATGATTCGCAAGGGAACCCGTGTGACATTGGAAGGATTTCCCGTAGGAGAAGTTGTTACCCTCTACCCTATCGCCGATGCTCGCACCCATCCTGTTGTCGATGCATTGGGAAATCTTTATTTTTATCAGGCTACGCTGAAAGTCGATTCGAGCGTGAAGATGTACCAAACGGATGAAATAGCTGTCGAAACCTATGGTTTACTAGGAGAGAAATCGATTGCCATTCTTCCTAAACCGATTCCTTTGGGCGAAAAACCAAAGCTCGTCACAGAAAAAACGCCTATCTATGCACGATCCCTTTCCCAGCTCGATCTTGTTTTTCATGAAATGACTCGTCTAGCAAAAATAGTTCAAAATACATTTTCTCTCGTAAATACTTGGTTTGAAGATCATGAAGATCTAGTCACGAATGTCCTTGCAAGTTTGGAGTCTACTATGCAAGAGATGAGCCAGGCTCTCCATGCATTGAACGCGTCTGGTTTAGTTCAAGATGCTAAAACAACTATCGAAAATATCAATGAAGTAATGACCAGCATTCGCGATGGATTAGAGGAGCTGCAAAGATCTCATGCATTTGCGAACATGGGGGCAATACTTGAAGACGCGAAAAATGCGTTTGCGCACATTGCAAGTATTACGAAAACAATCTCTTCGGGCGAGGGAACGTTGGGCAAACTCATTGAGAATAATGATCTCTATATGGAGCTGCAAAGTGCTATGCATAAGTTTCATATGCTCATGCAAGACATCAACCAATATGGCCTTTTTTTCTATCAAAATAAAACCTGGATGCGCCTGCGTGCCCAGCGCGCTATTGAAATGGAGCACCTTGAAAATCCCGAGAATTTTCAACAGTATTGCGAAGAACAAGTTCATAAAATCCAAGGGTCCATGCAAAAGCTTGCCGAGCTTATTGAAAAAGTAAAAGGGATTCAGCAAAACGAAGTGTTAGAAAATCAAACATTTCGCAAGGATTTTTCCGAATTTTTAGATCACGTAGATCATTTGAGTAGCAAACTCAAGATGTACAATGATGAACTCGTACGCTTAAAACAAAAGAGGTGCCCATGACCCCTCCTTATTCTCAGATAACCAAGGGTTCGTTTTTGATCGCGAGCCCTGCAGAAGATCTCGGCATCTACTTCCGAAGTGTCGTTTTAATCTGTGAGCATAGCGTAGATGGCTCCTTTGGCCTTATCATCAATAAACCACTCGAAGTAGAACTCCCGGAAGATGTACTCGAAAGTAAAGGACTTCAAAACCGCAATGTACAAATGCGCATGGGTGGTCCCATTCAACCTACCCATATGGTCCTGGTACATACTTCTGATCGCATACCGGAACAGACGCTTGAACTTTGCAAGGGAGTCTACCTTGGAGGTGATTTGCAATTTTTGCAGGAGCTACTCACCGAACAAAATGGCCCCTCAGTTTTGCTATGTTTTGGGTATTGTGGCTGGGGTGCAGGTCAGTTAGAGCGAGAATTTTTGAGTGGTGAATGGTTCTTACATCCTGCAAGTAAGCATCATATTTTTGAGACCCCTCCAGAAAAGATCTGGCAAAACGTTCTTCGTGAGATGGGGGGGAAATACGCCACCCTATCTATGATTCCAGAAGATTTGAGTTTGAATTAGTCGCTGAGCACTAGGCTGCAAAATGGATAGAGTGCACGGCAATCTCTTGCAAAAAACCCTCTTCGTATAAAGAACTGATTGCATGGACGACGCGATCAAAATGTACTTCTAGTGCCGCCTGTACGATGGAGAGTGCTCCGATCATGCGACTAAATCGCTGAATGTCGATCGCTCGCTCTCGAAAGAGAAGAGCGGGAGAATAGAGGATCCAGAGAAACAAATTCTTCTCATCCTGAGTCCATGGAGAGGGGCTATGCAGCATGCGCAAAAATCCAAAGAGTTCTGCATTTGCTGCTGGGCTTATATCGATGGCATCCTTACAAGTGAAACTTAAAACTTCTGGTTTGAAGAGCTCAATCATTTTAAGTACGAGGAGCAAATAGAAGATCTCGATAAAATCTTGTCGATTCTTGTGAACAAGATGAGATTTACTTCCAAAAAAGAGCGTATGCACCAAGGGAATCCCCTCTTTAACGAATTGTCGTAGTGCAGTTTTATTCCACTTTGGAGGGAAAAAATAGCCGCACTCCTCTCCACTGCTAATTTGCTGTTGGAATTGTTCCATAAAAGCTTTTGCATCATTTAAAGCAAGGTAAGGCCCTATTTGCATGTAAAATTCGGTCTGTTTTGGTAGCGTAACGACGAGCAGTGACTCAGCGAATTCTTTCTGCAATTCTTCTAAGGCAATACTTCGTGCATGTTCCATCCATGAAGTGCGATCTTGTACGTTGATAATTAAAGTGCGTGCACTCTTTTTTGAGCGCAAAAACCCGAGAAATTCATCGAGAATGTGAGCCTTATGGATAGCAGTTTGCTCTGTTGGGCATCCTAGGCGCAAACAAGTAATTTCTTGATTCCCGTAAATGATTGCAAACATTTTTGCAGGATAATTTCCTTGGGCGACGGGATCAAATCCCTTTAGTGCTTTTTCTTCCGCAAAGAGATCCAGTGCCTTTTTTAACGGACTATTTGGATATTGATGCAAAAAGAAGCGCAAATGTTCGTCCTCGTCGAGCAGGCTATTCCATTCTAGAAGCGGTGTATGAGTGGGTTCTTCGGTAATCGACCCCTCCCCTCCTCTCTCAATGAGATGCCGAATAAAAGAGGACATCTCCTCCTTTGCACTGACCCGCAGGAAAAAGGCCGCGCTCAGTACGTGCGCAAGGTGGATTAAACAGCGAGAAAAACGTTCAGAGGGCTTAGGAGGATGCAAGATAAAGTGTTTGTATTCTTCCGATATCAAAGCCTGTCGCAAATAGGTATGAAAATCTGCGTAATAATCGAGACAGCATTTTCCCATAGTGTGTTGCAACAAATGGCGCGATTTAGATGCGAGCATGAGCGCCATAAGTGCTTTGTTTAACGCTCCTACGAAAGGTTTATCTTTGTGGAGCATGGCTTCTTTGTAGAATTCCTCCATATAAGGAGATGCCAAATGTAAGATCTCTTGCGCAGAAAAGCAGAGGTCTTTATCTAGGATGCTTTTCATTCGTGCAAGCGGATCTTCCACTACGAGATCTGGGAGTAGCATTTCGCACTGGCGCACAAGGTACATATGACGAACGAGATCGCGTGAAAAAAACGAAGTCCCATCTTGCTTTGGAATGAAGAAGAGTTCGTATTGTTTATCTGTGCGAACCGCTCCCACATCTTTCAATCCCACCCTCTCTTTTTCGTTAGCAATTTTAAAAGTGTGTTTCACCCACGCTTCCGGAATCTCTGCGATTTCAATAAGACCCTCAAATCTTTGTACAATCTTCGTAAGATAGAATTGTTGTACTTCTTTATATTCATCGAGTTCCGTAATACTTTCTGCATGGTGAGATTGCTTTAACCATCGATCCATTTTTTGCACCGCTTCGCTCATGAGGAGCATCAATGCTTGGATTCCTCTTTGCACAGAGGGGTCTGAAATCTCTTGCCGCCTTGTCTCGTACAGCTCTTGTAGATAATGCAAAATCGAGCGAAAAACGGATTGTGCACGTTCTTTTTTATAGAGGAAACGATCTGGTTCTTGCCATGAAATTGTTTGGATCGGTTCTGATTCATGAGAGTCTTCCTTTTGAGGAGCAACCTTATCAACTTCAGCCATATGGGCAAGATCATCTACTGCTTCGAGCAGTGAGAGCTCTCCTGGTCTTCGCATGTGCATGGCTAGGCCTCCCCTTGAATCGCCTTTTAAACCATAAATATCAATTTACATAATTAAATTTATCATGTTTTTTTTAATTTAATATTATTAATTATGAATTATGAATTTGAATGCAAAATAAATGAATCGAAGAATGATTGATCTTGTAAAAATTCGACCTTATCAGGGGGATAAGTGACTGTGAGCTTGTAGAGTATCTTGCCCGTAAGGATGAGCCTTCCTTTTGTTTCTTGTCCCTTATGAAGGAGGTGAAAATCAAGAGCTGAATATCCTTGATGAGAGGTTTGTAACTTCTCCAAAAGAATGGGCTTATCTTCAGCGGTTTTCACGAGAAGTTCGAGAGCTCCTTTGAGAAGAGTGCTGGCACCTGCCCAAAGCCATTTTCTCGGAAGCTCCATATAGCTCACTGTATACGTGATGCCCTTTCCATGAACGCTTCTCAACTCTTCATACACGAGCACTTTATCACTATTAGGGATCTCAAGTTGCTTGCTTTCGAAAAAGGGATCTTTGGGAAATGTGACCGTAAACTTCTGGTCTGCATGAGAATATTGGATCCACCCGGTTGTAAAGATTCTCTTTTGCAATTGAACAGTAAAGTCATTCACCGAGAAAGCATAAAGGGCAAAAAAAATAGAAGCAATACAGATCGTCGAAACAGTGAGCCATCGAAAACGACCAATTTTTTTGATGAGCATTGGGTGTGATGCTGAAAGAAAGAGAGCGTGCTTTAGCGCCTTGAAAAATGTGAGATTTTTTGCTTCAAACTCTAACCCAAAGAGTAGCATGCCAAATGTCCTGCGGAAGGCCTTTAGGAAAAATGCCTCGGGGATTACCCAGAATGCAGGAGCTGCAAGGCTTAAACCTAATTGCAACATAGGATTCGCGACTGGAATGAGGACAACACTCAAAAATCCAAAAAAGAGCGCCCAGTCTGTAAGTCGTGCACCGAGGCGTCGCCATGAAGAATGTGCGCTAATCATAAAGATACTCTTTACTTATTGAATCAAACTTTAATAATTATATCAGATGATACATGCGATGATACACTGGAGGAGGTTATGAGTGCAAGGATAAGAATATGGGGATTAAAGAGTATTAACCTATTGATTATAAGTAGCTTATTGTCTGTTGGTTCACTGTTTGCCCAGGAACAGCAGGAAGTTCACGTAAAACAGGGGTTTTTGCGCGATATGATGATGCCAGTAGGCCTTCCTTTTGTTACCTTCTTTCATACCATTAGAGAGCATCCCTTCTTGAACACTGCCTTTCAAGGTGCGGGGTGTATTGAATCTCTGGGAAATACCATTCTCCTCCCCTGCCGCTACTTATTTTGTGGAAAAATTGCGGAGCAAAATCATCAAAAAAAGATTTGGCAAGTAGAGCAAGAATTTCGTTATAAAAAATGGCCTCGGTTGACCGCTTCACTTAGTGTTCTAACGCTTCCTATCGCACTCCCCTTAGGAGCTGCAATGAAGGGACTTGCATTTTTATCCCCCGAAGTCAGGATGCGCCACGCAGAATTTCAAACGGCTCGATCTGCTCTTGCCCTAACTTCGCTTAGTGAGGAATATCAACGTCTCGGAATTTCTTACCTTTATTCAAATGATCGGGCCCTCTGTCTCCACCATGCCCGTCCAACAAAACCTACAGCTCTTCAACGAAGAGAAATCGATGCTCTACGTGAAATCGCCGAGCTCTTAGAGAAGCACGGGATTGTCTACTGGATTGATTGCGGTACTTGCCTGGGTGCATATCGTTATGGTGGGCGCATTCCTTGGGACTGGGACATTGATATTGCAGTGCTTTTGCCCGATCATGACAACGTTAGGCGGGTCCTTTCCCAGCTTGATCCGAAGAAATATGCGTTGCAAGATTGGTCCTGCTATTCAAGGCCTAAATCACTTTTTAAACTCTATGTCAAAGAGAGTAAAAACTTTATTGACATTTACCATTACGAAATTGATCCATCGACGCGAACGATCTCTTATTACTACACCGGCAAAGAAAGCTCCCTCCCCCTGAGCTGGCAAAAGAGAGAACTGGCTGCCTGCCATCCATTTTCCTATGATGACATTTTTCCTCTTGTACGAGCCGAATTCGATGGTCTCTCTCTCTGGGCTCCACATAAGATAGTGAACTATCTGCAAGGCCTCTATGGAGAAAATCTAGACCCTGTCATGGTTTGGAATGAAGAAAGACAGCAATACCTCAAAGTAGAAGAACACCCCTATTGGCTTACTCAGTAGATTTGATTTCCTTATTTCATCAATTTTCAAGAAGCGCTCAGATGAGATTTGTAGTCAGATCCGCAATGCATGATTTAAAAAGTTTGCTCTGTTAGTTTCCATTTTTATCAACTGTTAT
>JAKAAD010000051.1 GCA_021802305.1 bacterium | reverse complement strand
TGTTTTCCCGGCATTGCATCCAAGAGATCGCAGCATGTGCCAATGAGGAGGCAGCTTTACAGGCATTTTTAGAGATCAAAAAGAAGAAGAAGCAAAACCTATTCCAATACATTCAAGAGAACAACCCCATGCGCGACATCCATGGAAGGGTAATAGGGAGCTACGTCCTGCACGATGATACTGCTCTCTTCGATATGCATATCAAGCGCATACATGAATACAAGAGGCAATTGCTCAACATTCTCCATACCATCATGCTCTATCACGAACTCCTTGCAAATCCGCGTGCGCGCGTCATAAAGCGCCTCATTTGTTTCGCAGGCAAAGCTGCTCCCGGCTATCAAATGGCAAAAAACATCATCAATCTCATCACATGTGTAGCGCGCAAAGTAAATGCAAATCACGATGTGTCTGAAATGTTAAACATTGTATTCATCGAAAACTACAATGTTTCTCATGCGGAGATGATTATTCCTGCAGCAGATCTTTCGCAGCAGATATCCACTGCCGGGACAGAAGCTTCAGGGACAGGAAATATGAAACTTGCGATCAATGGTGCGCTTACGATCGGTACAGAAGATGGAGCAAATA
The DNA here is from genome assembly GCA_021802305.1 of bacterium. Classification (GTDB taxonomy): domain Bacteria; phylum Chlamydiota; class Chlamydiia; order Chlamydiales; family Rhabdochlamydiaceae; genus JAKAAD01. The sequence goes on along the minus strand of JAKAAD010000051.1, from coordinate 6,348 downwards.
TCGAGATGAGACAACAAGTGTCTGATCGCTGGTGGCCTTTTAAGTTTGGGGCATCGACACAAGAGATCGAGTGCATGAAAAAAGAACGAAGCTACAACCCTTGGACCGTGTATCAAAACAATGATGCCATTCGCAAAGCAGTCGATGCTCTCCGCGATGGCTCTTTTGCGGAAATCGAAAGCGAACATCAAGCGCACAGTAGTTTATATACAGCGCTCCTTCAAGGGCAATTTGGTGAAATGCCGGATCAGTATTTTGTCTTGCACGATCTTCCTGCCTATTACGAGACGCAAAAAAAGGTAGAAGATTTATACAATCAGCCTCTCAAATGGGCTGAATGTGCTTTGCACAACATAGCGGGGATGGGCAATTTTTCTTCAGATCAATCAATTCACCATTATGCGAAGCATGTGTGGGATCTCAAACAATGTCCGGTAGATGAAAAAGAGATCGCGGACGCTCGGAAAGAACAGGGCGAAGTATGAAGGGATCAAGATCTTCCCGCAAATCGGCAACACCGAAGTTCTGCACTAAGTGGTTTTTTCCGTATGTTCAAAAAGAGCAGCGTTAGCATGCAATGGCTGTTATATCCATCGCGTACAAATATCAGCATCATTGTCGCTAATTAGTCTGTGCAAACTTCTGAAAGCTGCCATTTCTTTTGCAGCTTTAGGAGCGTTCCATTTTTTTTGAGTTTGTCTAGGCCGCGATTAAAGGCATCGATGATTTCTTGCTGTTCGCGAAGAGCAATGCATCGAAGTCCATCATCGTTTAAAGGAGATGTTGCGATTTTAAGCTTTCCTTGATAGAGATTCGAGCAATAGGCAGCAGCTGTTAATACATTGACGATCGCTCCATCGATGACCCCTGTCGCAACAGCGTTGAGAGCTTCCGGGATGGAGTCATAGGGACGGATGAGAATGCTTGGGCTCTTTTCCAAAAGAAGCTCACCTCCCGTGCCCGGCAATGTTGCAATCTCTGTGCCATCGAGGGCTTCTATTCCATGGAAAGGGAATGTGGTGGCAACGAGAAGAACGGGGCCTGTGGGTAGATAGCTCTCTGAAAAAGCAAAGGTTTGTTGTTTGAAAGGATAGGGAGACATGGAACTAAGGATCGCGGTGTATTTTTTGTTGTGAAGTCCCCACGTGAGATTATCCCAATTCATGCGCACTTTCGTGAACGAGAGATTTTCCAATCGGCCAATTTCCTTGAGGAGTTCTATAGAAAAAGCCATTACATTGCCTCTTCTTTGTGGAATCTGTAAGGGAAACCAAGAAGGATCAATTCCGATACTGACTTCCTTTAGAGGATGATGTAATGCACAGCTTGCAGTAAAGAGCAGTAGGAGAAAGGGAAACAAGCGCCTGATGGCAGACATGGATTGGGCTCAATTGGTTGTTTTTCTTTGATATAGCATACAATAGGACTATGCGTGTCAATAGAGTCTACATTATTGCGAATTTTGGTGGTCCGCGAAACTTAAATGAAGTGGAAGAATTTCTCGTTGCCCTTTTGACGGATGATGAAGTCATTCGCACGTCGTTTCCAGCGTGGCTGCAGAAAAGAATATTTGCATGGGTAGCAAAGAGACGGGCAAAACGCGTAGTGCACGATTATGCAATCATTGGGGGAGCATCACCTATTTTTGCGGATACTGAAAGCATGGTACATTGTTTGCAAGAGCGATTGAACTGTCCTATTCTTGCTTTTCATCGCTATCTTCCAAAAACACATGGGGAATTTCTGAGGCAACTGGACGCGCTTTCTCCAGCTGAAATAGATGTCTTTCCTCTTTATCCGCAATTTAGCTATACCACCACGGGCAGTAGTGCTAAGTGGATACGGCAGCATGTGCCTCAAAGATTGCTAGAGCAACTGCGTTGGATTCGCTCTTATCCAAACTATGCAGGATATATTGAGATCTTTGCTCAGCAAATTCACAAAGCACTGAGCGCTTTTGGCATGAACGAGGAGAAAAGCTTTTTGCTCTTTTCCGCACATGGGCTACCGAAACGATTTGTCTTGGAAGGAGACCCCTATGAACAAGAATGCAAGCAAACCTTTTCTGCGCTTGCGAATCGATTTCCTCGAGCGAAGTCGATTCTTTGCTTTCAATCAAAGTTTGGGAGAAAAGAGTGGCTTTCTCCTGCAACACAAGAGATATGCGGTCAACTTCGCGCAGGAGAAAGAAGGCATGTATTGTTGATTCCATTGAGTTTTACATCGGATCATCTTGAGACGCTTTTTGAGATGGAACAGCTCTATCTCCCTCTTCTTCGAAAACGGGGATTTCATGCGATGCGATGTCCTGCATTACATAAGCATCCAGAGTGGATGGGTGTCGTTGCGAAGATGTTAGAGTGCTTGGAACGAGTGCCTACAGAAGAGTTGATGCGGCCCCGGTAGATCGATCAATCACGAACTGAGGTCAGGTCAATTGAATGCGGCCAAGGGGTTGGATGCGCACTTCGGAAACGATTTCCTGATAAGAGAGGACCGGTAGATCAGGGAATTCTCCCTCGATGAGCTTTCGCACAAACCGACGTACATCAATAGCGGTGAGAAGAACAGGGGGTTGACCACCGAGTGGTGTTGCCGAAATGACACGGCGCATCGCTTGTAAAATGATGTGGACGGAATCGGGATCCAAAGCTAGATAGGACCCTGCAGCTGTTTGCTTGATGGCTCCTCGCACCATATCTTCTATTTCCGGGTCGAGGATATAAACGGAAAGAACGGATTGTCCTAAAGAATACTTGTAGGTAATGTAGCGCTTGAGTGAAGAGCGCACGTATTCTGTAAGAAGAACCGTGTCCTTTTCTGTTTGTGCCCATTCCGAAAGGGCTTCTAAGATGGTGCGCAAATCTTTGATCGAAATTTGTTCTTGAACAAGGCGACGAAAAATTTCCGTGAGTTTTTGGAGAGGGACAAGGCGGGTAACTTCTTTGACGAGATCGGGAAATGATTTTTCGATGAACTCTAAAATGCCTCGAACTTCCTGAATGCCAATGAAATCCGCAGCGTGTTGTTTGTAAAAATAGGAAAGATGGAGAACGAGGACATCTAGAGGTTTCCAAAACTTCAGTCCTGCTTTTTCCATAATTGCTTGGTAAGACATATCTACCCAGACGGTGGATTGACCAATAGATGTCTTCATTGCTGTAAAGGGAATGTTGTAACGGCGGAGTACGTCTGGATTTTCTGCCGTGAGTAAAGAGTGTTCTACTAGTTTGCCTCGAATGATAGGAACTTCGTTGAGCAAGATTGCGTATTCGTCTCCTTCTAAATGAGGTGCATCGATGCGCACGTGGACGCCAGGAAAGCGAACGCCAAGATCTTGATAAAGAGCATGGCGCATTTTGGGGACCATTTTTTCGATAAAGTTGCTACCCCCTTTTTCTCTACGCATAGTGAGAGAAATCGATTTTCCTACTTCTAGGATGATGGGGAGAGTGAGGGCATATTCTTCCACACCGCCGCGGATCATGGCATGGCCTTCTACTTCTGTTTCGACGCGCTCTGCTCCAGCTGCGCCCATAACGCGCTTGAGCTTTTTGCGTCCTAGATAGAGCCCGCCACCACCAACAGATCCAAGAAACCCTGCAAGTATGATGAAAACCCATGTTGGCATGCCGGGGATCCATCCAATCAAGAAGAGCACGAAAGAAGCGACTAGGATAGCTTTTGGTTGAGCGAGAATTTGGTCGGCGATCTCTTTCCCTAGATGGGCATCTTTTTTCTCAGAGGAGACGCGAGTGGTGACGATCCCTGCAGTCATCGCAATGAGCAGGGAGGGAATTTGCGTCACCAGTCCTGCTCCAATCGTAAGCACTGTGTAGGTGCGCACTGCTTGCATTGCTGTCATTTTGTGGAAAACAACCCCGATGATCAACCCTCCAATGATGTTGATGACAGCAATCACGATCCCTGCGATGACGTCTCCTTTGACGAATTTCATGGCACCGTCCATGGCTCCATAAAGTTGGCTCTCTTTTTGCAGGGATGCTCGGAATTCTCGCGCTTGGTTATTGTCGATGATTCCACTTCTTAGGTCTGCATCGATGCTCATTTGTTTTCCCGGCATTGCATCCAAAGTGAATCGGGCGGCGACTTCGGCGACGCGTTCAGCCCCTTTAACGACGACGATGAATTGGACGATGGTAATGATCAAGAAGACAATCCCACCGATCACAAAGTTTCCGCCCACAACGTAGTTTCCAAAAGTGTAGATGATATGACCGGCATTTGCTCGAAGCAAAATTTGCCTCGTTGCGGAAATTTCAATAGAGAGACGAAAGAGGGTGGTGATGAGTAGCAGGGAAGGGAACATGGAGAGGTGAACTGCCTTTGCAATATAGAGAGCTACCATGAGAAGAGAGATGGAGATCGTGAGATTTACGGCTACGAGTTCATCAATCGTCGAGGGTTGAATGGGAATAATGATGATCAAAATGAGCGTGATGATGAAGAGCGCAAGGATGATATCGCTAGAGCGGTTGATAAACCCAAGTACGCGCGATCCGCCTAATGTATGAGTGAAATATTGAATCCAGCTTTTCATGTTTCAGTCGATAAACCGAGTTTTTCTAATGCTTCCATACTTTCTATCCAGCGCAAAATTTCAGCGACGGCTTGAAATGTCTCTTCTGGAATATAATCCCCGATTTTCCCTTTTTCAAACAGGGTGCGGGCAAGATCGACATTGCGCATAATGGGAATGCCAAATTTTAGGCCAAACTGGATCATGAGATCAGCCATGGGGCCTTTCCCCATGGTCACAATTTTGGGAGCGCCTTCTTTTTCAGGATGGTATTCAATCGCAACTGCGAGGTGAACTGGATTTGTGATAATGGTTTTTGCGCGCTGGACTGCACGAGGGCCTTCCTGATACGCAATCTCCCTTGCTACTTGTTGTCTTCGCCCTTTGATCATAGGGTCTCCTTCCGTATCGCGATATTCCTGCTTGACCTCAAATTTTTCCATCATCATTTGCTTAGCAAACACGCGTTTTTGGTAAACGAGATCGAAAATGGCAATCGCTAAGAAAAAGATTCCCACGCGAATCACAACGTCGATGAGAAAACTCGCAAAGACAGCAGCGCTTACGAGTGGATTTGTAGAAGCAGTATTCACGATAGCGCCTAAGCTATTTCTTACGACGGAATAGATGAGAAGAATAGCGCCGGTAATTTTGAATATGGATTTTAAAAGCTCGATCAAGGTTTTCATCTTGAACAAGTTTTTGATATTCGTGACAGGATTCAGCCGTTTTATATCTGGTTTTAAGACTTCAGCGGAGAAGACGGGACCAATGATCAAAAAATTCGTCAAGATGCCAATGATCGCAGTAACAATGAGGAGGGGAACACTTGTCATGCCTATGACGTAAACTGCCCTAACTAAGCTTGCTAAGACGAGCGTTGTAATTTCTCCCTGACTTTGTACCAAGCGGAAATTGCTAACGATATATCCGCCAAGTTGCTCAAAGAGGTACTTTGCTAAGAAAATTGTGGCCGCCATGGAGACAATAAAAGTGAAAGCAGCAGGGAAATCCTGTGATTTTGCAACTTGCCCCTTCTTTCGCGCATCGCGCAACTTCTTCGGGGTCGCCTTTTCGGTTTTTTCGGCCATAGCTTAAGAATTGTAAAAAAGAATCACGTCATCCTTTTGCACTTTGTATTCTTTCCCCTCAGAACGAGCTACTCCAGCTTCGCGAGCTCCAACGCGTCCTTTATGGCGGACCATGTCTGCGTAAGAGACAACTTCTGCGCGAATAAAGCCCTTTTGGATATCGGTGTGAATTTTTCCCGCGGCATCGCGAGCTGTTGTGCCTTGTGGAATGGTCCAAGCGCGGGTTTCCATTTCTCCTGTCGTTAAGAAAGTGATGAGGCCGAGCATGTCAAAGGCTTCTCTTACGAGGCGATCTAAGCCTGTTTCTTTCAAACCGAGATCTTCCAAAAACGCCCGCGCAGATGTCTCATCGAGTTGCACGATTTCTTCTTCCAATTTAGCACAGATGGGAACAACGCGGCTTCCTTCTTGTTCTGCATATGTTCGCACCTGCGCGACAAAATCGTTTTCCATAGTAGGCAAGCTACTTTCAGAAACATTCGCCGCATAGAGAACTTTTTTATCGGTCAAAAAGGGGTATTGCTTTAGGACTTCGCGTTGTTCTTTTTCCAGTTGGAGCGTGCGCAAGGGGTGATTTTGATTGAGATGAGCAATGGCTTTTTGAAGCACGAATAGATGGAGCTCTTTTTCCCGATTGCCCTTCGCTTGCTTTTCCGCTTTGCGCAGGATGTTTTCACCCATTTGAAGGTCTGCCAAAATGAGTTCAAGACCGATGAT
>JAKAAD010000050.1 GCA_021802305.1 bacterium | reverse complement strand
CAGCTACATAAACCGCCATTCTTACAGCACGAGCGATGCACATTCCTCTCTTTCGAGAGATCGTGCGCACTGTGCGTAGCATTCGCCCTAAGACGCAATTCCATCCTGCATCCCATTTCATCAACCATAATGCTCTTCTGAAAGCGGGCAGTACATTCTATTATCCCAAAGCAACGGGGGTAAAAAGAGGTTATATAGAGGCAGCAGGGCATAACATCGTTGTTTCGGCACAAGACGAGGATCGTTCTTTAATAGCCGTCTTAATGGGCGCAAGTGATAAAGAGTCGCATTACAAAGAAGTATGTGCTCTTTTAGATGCTGCATTTTCGGAAAAGAAGATAGTGCGCAGGCTCTATTCACAAGGATTCGATTGGTTTCGGACGGAGGTCCCTGGTGGAAAGATTGCGTTAGAAGCAACGCTTCGCGATGACCTCTCCATTTCTTATTATCCTTCCGAAGAGAGAGAGCTTCATGCAGAGATTCAATGGGATGCGTGGAGACTCCCGATTGCGGAAGGAGATAGTGTGGGTGTGTTACGCGTTTTTGATGCTACTTCGCAATTGGTGACAAGCGCGCCTCTTTTTGCAGCGCATGAAGTAAAGAGTACTTTTAGAAAGAGGCTCTACGACGCGATGTTAGCTATGCAGGCAAGCATTCAAAGGAATGGACCATTCACGTTAGGTACAACAGGGATGACACTCCTTCTATGGACCTGGTGGATTTCGAAGAAGAGAAAAAAGAGCAAGAAATTGCTGTAGAGAAAGCGTTTCCGCTCTAGCTTTGGGATCGATGTTGAGGTCTTTGAGGGCTTGTTGTACTACAGCCGAAGAGTAAAGATGCGAGAGTGCATTACAAAGCATTTTCCTTCGTTTACCAAACCCTCCACGAACGAAATTGTGAAAGAGAGGCATTTCTGCATCGGGAAGAGGCGGTTTATGTAGCTGGATGTGAATGACAGAGGAGGTTACAAGGGGTTTGGGGGAAAAGCAGTGGCGTGAAACAGAGAAGCAAGGAGAGACTTTGCCATAACATTGGCAAAAAAGCGTGATGCTACCGTAGTTAGGTTCATTGGGGCTAGCACATAGTCGATCGGCGTATTCCTTTTGAATCATCATGGTCATCGTGGAAATGTGCGCGTAGAAAGGGAGAAGCTTTGTGAGAATGGGGGTTGTAATGTGATAAGGAAGATTCGCAACCACTTTACATTTCTCTTGTGCGATCTCTTCTGAGGTTAGTTTTAAAATATCTCGGTGAACGATTTCCAGTTGAGGATAGTGCATTTGGATACGCTCGAGATGGGGAATGAGACGCTGATCGATTTCAATCGCTTTGACGCGCGCTCCTTGTTCGAGAAGAATTTCCGTGAGGGCGCCTTTTCCTGGGCCTATTTCGAGAACGAGCTCTCCTTTTTGAACATCTGCTGCAGCGACAATTTTGCGTACAATGTTTTTGTCGAGCAGAAAGTTCTGGGAAAGGGATTTGTTAATGGGAATCTCTTAAGGAAAAGGGCTGAAAATTTTCGGGGAAGAGCAATTGCTTTTGATCAAAGCTATGACGTTCTCGCAATCGAGCAATGTATTGCGCTTTTTCCTTTGCATACCTTTCTTGAAGAAGGTTCACATACACTTTTTCGGCCATCTCTTCAAAAGAGGGCAGGCTCGTTTGAATGCGCTCTTTCAGGAAAAAAATGCGATGGACTTTTTCATCCTTACCTCGACTCTTTTGAAGGATAGGCCGACTATATTCTCCTGCATGGAGAGTTTGAAGGACTTCTTTGTGCATCTGCGAAAGTTCTCTATCCTCTACTTGATATTCGGCAGATAGCTGTACGCGAGCATTAGAGTGTTCTTCTTGTATCTGGCGTACCAGCTCTTGAGGATTCGTCTTTTCTTGATGAAGCAAAGCAAACATGCGTTGTGCAAGAGCTTCGCTGGCCATTTCTTCCGGGGAGCGAATCGATAGTACTTGGTAGATCCATTTCAGATTTGCAGGGTGCTCTTTACAGTACGTCTCATACGCATTTGCCATGGCTTGCGGGCCAATGCTTGCAAGGGCTTTCGAGTGGACGCGTATCCAAAGCATTCGTTGGACAATCATTTCATCGTGAATCGCTTGTTTTACTTCTTTGTAAGGCATATCCATGGTGTCGCATACGTGCATGGTGTTAGGGCCAAAACGGTGCAAAATTTCTTCGCGCACGTCTGCGTCAGATACGGTGACCTTCATTCGTTTTGCATCGCTGAGCATGAGTTCTCGATCAATGAGTTCCCAAAGAAATTGCTTCCAATACATTGTGTAAAATTGAAAGCGCGCAGGAGAAGAAGCGAATGCTTGAGGGTTTTGTTGATGGATAAAAAAGTCCATCGATTTCATGACATCCCATACAGTGATACTTTTCCCTTCGACAAAAGCGAGAATTCGATTGTTCACAACGAGTTCTTGAGGCACGTCGAGAAGAACAAGATCTTGGGCAGGAAGATCTGGTTCTTCCGCATGAAGCGGAAACAGGAAAAGCGATACTAGAACTGAGATCAAAAAGAACATCGCTGTCTATAATAATCGCTTTTGTCCTTCCAAACAATTCCAAAGAAGCCATCCATTCCTCCAGATTGAGGAAAAGAAGAAAAGGGAGTGCCGATGCGTTCTAAGGGAAAATGGGCTTCAAACCATCTTGCTTGTTCTTCATTTTCTTCGGCTAAAATACTGCAAGTTGCATAGACGATGTGTCCTCCTGGTTTTAAGAATGAATAGGCTTCTTTAAAAATTTCTCTTTGCTTTTGAATAAATTGATGCAACAACTCTTGGTGCAGCCACCACTTTCTTTCGGGATTTCTTCGCAAAGTGCCGGTTCCTGAGCAAGGGACATCGACCAAGACCCAATCCATTTTAGATGTCCATCTGCGCATATGCGCAGGAGAAAGAAATTGCACATGTTGCACACCGGCGCGACGCAATCGTTCTTTGGCTTGTTGGAGAATGCGGGGGCGAATGTCGTGCAAAAAAAGCTGTCCGCGGCCTTGCATTTTTGGAGCAATGGCTAGGGATTTGCCTCCCGAGCCCGCACAGTAGTCTAGAACGTGCCCTTTGGGGGACGCTTGTATAAGTTCTGCAATCAGCTGGCTTCCTTCATCTTGCACTTCAAAGAGTCCTTGTTGATAGAGAGGGATAGAACTAAAATGCACATGTTCCGAAAAGGTGATGCCAAAGGGAGCGTGTACACAAGGAGAGACAGACCATTTTTTACCCAGTTTTTCGAGAAGAGCTTCTCGGGAAGTCTTCAAGCCATTGGCGCGAATAGTAAAAGGGGCCTTTTCATTGCAAGTTGTACAAAGGGCGATCGCTTCCTGCGTCGACAAGCGTTTTTCTAAAAGAGAAAATAGCCAGTGTGGAAAACTCACGCGTATATGCGGAGGAATTGCTGTTTGTTCTAAAAATGTTTTGGGAGAAATGCGTTGATAGAGAGCAACGCGCTCTTCCCAGGAGGCCTCACCGGAATTTGCAAGGTGATCGAGCAAACCTTTCCAGCGCATTATCCCGTAAATACTATCTGCGATCGATTTGCGATCGTTAGAACCGATCGCCTTATTTTTTCGAAAATGCGTTTTCAAAAAAAGATCAAGAGGTATACTTCGATTGCTTGAGAGCTCTTTATCGAAACGATCTAAGATCTGTAAAATATGGTGTTCTCTAAATGGTCGCATGCACTAATTATAATTAGTGCCCTCGACTTTGTACATTTTTGTGAATAGAAGCGCTGCAGATATGCATTCGTGCTTCAATTATTTTTTTTGCACGTACAGGAAGCTATAGCAACTAGCGCGTCAAAAATGGACAAAGTTGAGGTATCTTTCTTGTATGTCGAAGATGATTGCTTTTCTTGGTCGGTTCTGCCTTAGTGCAATTTTTATCATTTCGGGGGTGACGCAAATCATTCATTTTCGCGAAGCGCAATTAGAAGTGATGCGCGTATTCACAGAATGGCTTGTATGGGGAATGGGTAATTGGAAAGAGGCTCCTATCGAAGTTGCCATTGATTGGAGCGCTGCCGTTCTCGTCGTTGGAATTATCTTTCAACTCCTTGGAGGTCTCCTTCTCATCCTTGGATTCAAAGTGCGGTGGGGAGCTTTTTTACTCCTTATTTTTACGGCACTTGCATCGGTTATGTTTCACAATTTTTGGACTCTTCAAGGACCAGCGAAAGTCTTCGAGCTCATCATGTTTTTAAAAAATTTCAGCATTATTGGTGGATTATTGCTCGTTATTGCTTTCGGCACAGGTGCTCGCAAAGAGCCGCGAACGTGATTAAATTGTCCATACTGCTATGCAGTTTTATTGTTGTTGCATGGGGTCAGCCGGCTCGTTCCTCGCTATTTTCCATTTGTGCAGCAAGTTTCGGGTACGCACTTTTTTGGAAAATTCTTCCGATAGACCTCAAAAGGAAAGCGCGCTTTTGGATCAGCACATTCTGGTTTGCCGTAGTGCAATGTGCCCAGCTTTCTTGGATGTTTACAACGGAATATCATGGTGCTTACATCATCTTCGTTGCTCTCTTTCTTGCAATAGTATTGGGGATGCAATTCGGATTGCTTACGTTGCTCGTTCCCATAGCCCCGCCCTTTGCTCTTGCTGCAAGTTGGACACTTCTTGAATGGGCACGCCAATACGTTCTCTGCGGGTTCCCATGGAATCCCGTTGGGTTAGCACTGACTGGAACAATTTGGTCATTGCAATGCGCGTCGTTATTAGGAATCTATGGACTCTCTTTATGGGTAATCTGGACAAATGTGCGCGCAGTGCAAGCTAAACGGGCGTACGCGCATGGCTTGTGGTTAGGAATGGCATTTCTTCCTTATCTTTTTGGAGCTTTCCACGTTCATTTTCATAAAAAACAATTAGAGAAAAGTCCGAAACAAAATGTGGCTCTAGTACAGACAGGCCTTCTCCCTGAGGAAAAATTTCTTTGGCCGGGAAGGCACGAATCCTATCTTGACGTGTTCGTGCAATGGGGGCGTATCATCAATGCATTGAAAAATAGCGGAATGGATCGGAACAATTGGAAGAAAGATGCAACGCAGCTCAAAACCGATTCTTCAAGCAGCTCCAGGCTATCTTCCCAAGGCATGATCCTTTTCCCCGAGACGGCTCTTCCTTTTTCAGCTGAGACACCTTTATGCTCACAACAGATAGCAAGAGCTTTTTTCAGTGCTCATTATGGAGAGGAGGTTCTCGCCCATTTTCCTGCAATCGATGAAGATGAACCCATCACAAATCTCTTTTTTGCGCGCGTCCTTGCATCCTTGTACAACGCCGATGTGTTTCTGGGTCTTATCCATGAAGATCCAGAAACACATCTTTTTACGAATGCTGCATTTTTAGTCGGAAAAGAGGGAATACTCGGACGCTATGATAAAAACATTTTGTTTCCCATTGCGGAAGCACGTCCCTTTCCATGGTTACGTTGGATTGCGCGGTTTTACGGAATTCATTTCTTTTTCGAAAAAGGAACTCATTTCGATCCATTAGAAACGATTGCAACATCCATTTGTTACGAAGAGACCTTTCCTGCTTTCATGCGCAAGATGGCAAAAAAGGGGGCGCGATTTTTTGTGAATCTCACGAATGATGGATTTTTTCCTTTTTCAAGCCTTGCAGAACAGCACTTTACTCATGGGCTTGTTCGTTCGGTCGAAAATGGAATTCCCCTTCTGCGTGCTTGCAATACAGGCATCACTGCCGTGGTGGATAGTTTAGGACGAATTGGCGCGCGTTTGGGGAAGAAAGGCACACATGTGGATCGTGCAAGCGGTGTACTTCTGACAACGATTGCAGAGTATCGGTATGCGACGCTCTATGCATTTATCGGAGATATCGGGATCATAATTCTTGGGTGCACGGGATTTCTCATTCTGTTCAGTTCATGGATTCTCTTACACCCAAGGAATTTCAAAAATCGGCCAAAATAATCCCCAAAATCGATGAAGCCTTAAAACGAGTTGTAGATTCCCCGTTTAAGGTCTGATCTTCCTGGATCACAATGTTGTGGGCGACGACATCAATATAATTCTCGCGATATCTTTGGGTGCCCACCCCTCCTCGTAGAGGAGGACGACGTTTATACGATTGTGTATGCGCCCGTCGTGTTCTCGTCGGTTTTTCTTGATTTTAAATCGAAAACTCCTTTGTTTGTCTTGCTAACTTCAAAGGAGTTTCTTTATTTTAGGGGATTTTTCTCAAGCCTCACGAGGAGACTTTTTCAACAAAGCCCATTTTATGATATAATATTACATATGCTTGAACCTGTAAGAAATTTTTGTTCTTTTTTTTCACAAAATTATTCATTGCATTTCAACAAAAGAGCGGCTGTGGTCGTAAAAAATTTCATTTCTGTTCGAGGATTTGCAGCTTTTGCGAGCATTGGAGCTGCTGTTTTTCTATATAAACGATTCATTTTTAAACAACAACAGGGTCCGAATAGTCTTAAAATATTAAGATATCTAAAAGAACACTGTATTATAAATGAAAGTTGGGAAACAATTGATATGTTGCGTGATTGTAAGAACGATTCCGAAAGCGGTTTATTACGTCAACTAGTTGATTTTCTCATAACGCAATGCTTAGAGAGTTGCTTGGCAAGAGATCGTCAACAATTAAAGGTCTGCCGCAATCTCGAGCTTAAGAATTTAAAATTGGACGGTATTCCAGCAAACTTTCTTTCTTGGTTTCCCAATTTGCAGTGGCTTAATCTATCGCACAATGAGCTTACCAACTTGCTCTCGGGTATATTTTCCAATCTTCACAATGTAGAGGAGCTTGATCTATCGAGCAACAAGCTTCTCACCTTACCTCCGGGTATATTTTCCAATCTTCACAATTTAAAGGAGCTTGATCTATCGCACAATGAGCTTCTCACCTTACCTCCGGGTATATTTTCCAATCTTCACAATTTAAAGGAGCTTGATCTATCGAGCAACAAGCTTCTCACCTTACCTCCGGGTATATTT
>JAKAAD010000049.1 GCA_021802305.1 bacterium | reverse complement strand
CGACTACGCTCTTCCATTTTTATTGATGGTTCTAAATTTATGTAAATCACGTATTCCCTCCCAAGAGTGAGTAAAAAAAACGAAAATTTCATTCAAAATATCAGCTGTATCCAAAGCACTTGGATTGCAAACATTAGATTTATTATCTGCAGGGATTTCTCTGGAGTTCATCATGTGATACAAAAATGAATTCGAGGGGTTTAGAAAAAGTGATTTCCCATTTGAGCTAGAAAAAAGAGGAATCCACTTGACTTGCGAAGTGTAAATCAAACTGATCGTTTGAAGGATAGCATATCCTAAGTGAATAGATGGATGAGAAGAAAGCAGAGAGAGTGCAAGCTCAGAAACAATGCGGGTCGCTTGAAAGCACTGGATGATTTTTTGTATTTATGACCAGTTGCGCTTGGTTACGAAAACAGAGATCTTCTCCTGATTTGCATGTTGAGAGAATATAAATATTCCAAGTGTTGCTAGACTCAGCGCACTCAATGACATTGCGGTTGCAGTCATATTGGTTCGCATGGGAACTGTTTTTACCAACTGCTCGTACGTGTAGTAATTTTGAATGACAATCGCACAGTTTGCCATCCCTAACACCGTTTGCAAGTTAAACGTATTTTCTTTCATAAAAATAGATGAAAATTTTTCTCCATTGAAGAGCCGCGCAAAGAGTTTTTAGCTCTTCTCGCGAGGCAATTAACGAGATGATTCCATCAATATCTTCGATACTCGATGTCCCGTTTTTGCTTTTCTTTTCAAATGCGCAATATTTGGTGATCGCTTCGTTGTAAGATTCTGGAAAACATCCCCGAACTTTCTCTAAGTGATCCAGGGTTTTTTGCGTATCTGCATGTTCTATGAATAAATAGAGGCTCTCTCCGAAAATGTGTACATCGGTTTGTTCTTTTGGAAAGATATCTTCCATCCATTTCTGATCTTGCTTTTTGAATGCAGCAAGCAGTTTTTGACAGAGAAGGAAATTGTATGCCTCTTTGTATTCATTGGTCAAGATTTGCATAGCAACGTCTATTGACTTGCAGAGTTGTTGTAGGTTCGTGCCATTTCTCTTCTTGTACTTGGAAATGGCTTCGAAAACATCAATGCAGCTTGCAAATGTATTCACTGCTTTTCTATCGCATGCCCACGAGTCAATTCGAGGTGTCCAGTAGGTTTGACCTTCTGTTTCTAATAACTCCTTTGCTTTGACATATTGCTTCTGTGTGCAGAGAACAATTGCCTTCTGCATGGCAAGGGAAGCTCGCAGTTTTGCATATCCCCAAAAATTATACATGACACTTCCGCCCACTACGAGTGGTTGTATCCAGGAGAGTTTTGGAGGAGGCGGGCGAAGTTTTGGCGGGATGAGGTTGTATAATTTTTGAGAAAATCCTATAGCTTTCGCTTTGACTTTCCGAACGAGGTCAGTTTGCAAAGTAGACTCGATATACTTGAACGCAGTTCCACTAGCCATGAGCATCGATTGTGCCAATGCAAACTGCCGGGGAGTTAGCATTTTTTGAGATAGTCGTATCCCTTGCTGAATGAAATCCAATGGCCAAGTGAGCCGAACGTATTTTATCATATTCTCCACAGCGGATCCCGTCCTTACCGCATATCCAAAATACAAGAGACTTCTTTGGACTTTCTCTAGAATAATTGCAAATGCTTGCATTGCAGGAGTGGTGGATTGTCTCATCGCGAGCAGTGAAGCAATGGCAGAGGTAAGATGTATGTAAGAGACTGAAGACATTGGTTGCTCCCACACATCCCACCCGGCAAGTCCGCACTCCATCACGCGCGCTACTAATTCTCCTGATGTTTTAACAGATTTAGACGAAACAAGAGGGGGGAGTCCTTCCTACATTCGAAAAGCGCAAATAAAGCGCTGCTTTGTGCTTAGTGAAGGCGGGCAAAAACTCGTAATTTTAGGCATCCAGAATGCCTTTGCAGGACCAAAAATCATTTTTAAAATTGACCTCACCGATCTGTGCATGTATTGCTTTTTCTCTAGCACGAGCAAAGTAAGGTCACATCCTAAAGAATAAAGCTCTTTCTGAGCAGACCCAATGTGCTCTTTAAGCTCTTTTTGTTCTTCCTCCCGGAAATTTTCAAGGAGCCCTTTTGCTCGGTCAAAGCAAAACGCTGAAATGTAGGAGTGCACTTGCATGTATCGCATGTGGTGCACTTCAAGCTTGTAGCGTTCTACAATCTCTTTTTCTTTCTGAATTTGAGAGATGTGCTCTAATGAGGCAACGTGTCTATTTTTAAGATGATCACGCGCATTTGCATTGGCCTTTCCACCGTATTTGTATGCATTGCGATGTTTTGCATCGGTGTTTGTCGCCAAGGTGTCATATGCAAAGAATGACTCCGAGAGCGCATCAAAATGATTGCCAAGTGCCCGCTCCAAGCGTTCTGCAAACTCAGGAGTGTCTTCTCTTTGCGCTTCTAGGGCATGGAGTTCTTGCCGTGTGGCTTGGCAGCACTCTTCTTTTCTCTGAACATTTTTTTCCCATTCCTTGTAATCATGACGCAATCCTTTGGACATCTCATGATCGGGTAGCACTAGATTGGAAAAATATCTTCTGCCTCTTTTGATTGGTAAAGACATATTGCAAAGTAATTTACATCGTTTAAGAAATTATCGCCTAGACAAGTATGTACAAATGAATCCAACAATTGGTTTTTGGCTATGTCGGACCATTCCAGCTCACTATTTTCTGGGTCATAAGCTCTAACGTAAGCAACCTCAATTTCTTTGCCTATTTTTCCCTGTGGCGCAACAAGTTTGGCTTTTCCCCATGAAATTTGTGTCTGCGCTTTTCTCTCTAATCTCTTTCCTCGCTTTCCAATTGTGAGGCTTGCTCAAGCACATTCTTGTTGTCTGTTTCTTGCAAATTCTCGTGAGAAACTCCTTCTGGATCAAAAAAACGGTACGCTGCGTTTGTGTCTGCCCATGATACAAATTTCCTCGGCAAACTACCATCTGGCCTAGCCAAGCAAGCCTCGCCAATTTTAATCGCTCTCTGTCTTAAACGTTTATCTCCAAGATCTGCTTCCTGCCATTGTTGTTTCACTCACTCATTATTCATTGTACACCTCCTAAAAGTGAAGGCTTACTTTATCAATTCAATTTTTATGGGTAAGGGCAAGGCTGAAAGGAGGTACTGCTCTTAATCTTTTTATCTTCGATCTTCCTCGCCTATCAGTTGATATCGATTTAAACTACGTGGAAATGCCAGATCGTGAAGGAATGATGGCGAACGTCCTCTTGTTAAAAGAGCCATGGAAGCTGTTTTTCAACGAGCCAACTTGATAATACGTCTGACTTGGTATTTTCAGGAAGCTGGGCTCGAGGCTAAGAAAAAACTGCTTGGTTCGATCTTTCCGGCAAAATTGACTTTTGAACGTGGAAAATACCGAACCGATGGCCTGAATCCAGCATTCGCCATTATCCTTCAGAAAACCAGAATCTTAGAAAATGAAAAATGTGGAGACATGATCATTTTTGAAAATGTCTCCAGGGATGTGCACCGAACAGGACTCGAACCTGTAACCACCCGGTTCGAAGCCGGGTACTCTATCCGATTGAGCTATCGGTGCAAAGGAAAAAAGAGCATACTGCGCCTCAACTGTTTTTGCAACTGGTAGATGATGGAACAAGAACGCATTGAAGGTATCGTGCTGCGTGCCATGGAATATAAAGATACGCAGCGCCTCGTCACCCTGTTCTCCCCTACAGGACTATACCACATAGTTGTCAAACGCCTTTCCTCTAAACGCGTAGGACCATTGCTAGCCTCTTCTCCTTTTTCTAAATCAGAATGCATTGTCCAGCGTGGTCAGAGTGCACTCTTCTCCTGTTCGGATCTTTCTCTTCTCGACGATTACTCTGCTCTTAGGACGCGTTATGCTTTCATGGAAGCAGCAGGATCGCTTGCTCGTGCTGTTTTGCACACGCAGCTTCCCGGAAAACCAGCTCCTCTTCTCTATCAATTGCTCGAGCTCTATTTGCAAAAGATTCCTTTGCTTGAAGAACAAACGCCCCTTGTGGTGAGCTTTCAACTCAAATTGCTCAAACACGAGGGGCTCCTGAGGCTCTCCATGTATTGCTCGCTCTGCCCACATCAGCCGGCAGCATTTCTTCTAAAAGGAGAGAGCTTATGTTCTATGCACGACCAGCAAGGTGGCATCTCCTTTTCACGGGAGGAATGGGCCCTCTTGCTTTCTTTGTGCGAGGCTAGATACATCGATGATCTCAGATCCCACATGATCCCCCCCTCCTTCGTCGAAAAAGTTCAAACATATTTTTATACTTTTCCAGACTATTGACATCCATAAACCTACTCTTGGATAATAGACGGCATGATGATACGACGCATTTTCTTATTTGTGCTAGTCAACATTCTCGTTGTCACAGCACTTTCTGCTGTACTGAGCTTCTTCCACGTTCAGCCATTTCTCCAAGGATATGGGCTCGATATCCCTTCTTTAGCCCTTTTTTGCCTTGTGTGGGGAATGGGAGGTGCATTGATTTCTTTGGCTCTCTCTAGGCAAATGGCCAAATGGATGATGAATGTCAAAGTGATCAATCCTCAACACGCCTCTCCTGAAGGTCTCAAACTGCTTGAAATCGTGCATAGACTTGCACGCCAAGCTAACCTTGCTCACATGCCTCAAGTCGGAATCTTTGCTTCGGATACCCCCAACGCCTTTGCCACGGGGCCTTCTCAACGAAGATCCCTCGTTGCAGTCTCTTCAGGCCTGCTGAACCGCATGTCTCAAGAAGAAATCGAAGGCGTTGTCGGGCATGAGCTCTCCCATATTGCCAATGGCGATATGGTAACCCTTACCTTGATCCAAGGAGTAGCAAATGCCTTTGTCATGTTCCTGGCGCGCATCCTTGCCTACGCCGTGTCCGGACTAGGAAAGAGAAATCGCGATCGATCTTCCGTAGGGAGTTACGCAATGTATCGCATTTGTACTATTGCTTTTGAACTTCTCTTCATGGTGCTTGCATCTGGAGTGATCTGCTGGTTTTCACGTAAACGCGAATTCCGAGCAGATCGCGGAGGTGCCATGCTTGCTGGAAAAGAACAGATGATCTCTGCTCTTACTGCGCTCCAACGCTTTCAAGAAGTGTCCACAAAAAATCCTCTACTTGAAGATGATAAAAAAGCAACTGCGTTTCAATCCATGCAGATTTCTTCCCAAAAGAGAGGGAAATGGCTTCGTTGGTTTATGACTCATCCCCCTCTTGAAGAACGCATCGCTCGTCTTTCTAATTCTCTATAAAGTCGTACGGCGAAAGTTTTCATAGCAGCCCAAAGCGTGAACATTTATTGTACGGAACAGTGATCCCTGAGAATATATGGAACGGATTGCTCCTCCCTATACCTATCGATCTTCGGAGGGGTGCTCACTAGCTGCTTGCTGTTCCCAATATTTATCAATCGCTTGTTGCACAGCACCTTTTAGTTTCTCGTTCGCCGGAGGCAATCGATCAAGCAGCGTTTGAATCCACTGGTAGTACCGATCAATGCGCCCTTGGTTCCATGTTTCAGGAGGGCTATGGAGAAGATCTCCTACGTTATAAAGATAGTCTGCTAGCTTGATTTGCGCAGCTCCTTGAGATATATTTGGCGCCTTAATGAGTTGAGCCCTACGCAACGCAGCTCGAGAGGGTGACTTATCATCTGTCACCTCTTTCACATAATCTGCTACTTGCTTTCCAAATTCCTTCTCCAATTCGCTATAGGAACACCCCTGCTGATTAAGCATATCATGTAGCAAAGAAGCAGTGATCAACGCAACATCGCGCACATCTCCGTAATGCATTAAGTTGTATGTCACCCCTAGCGGGTGGGAGATGTAATGGGTCTTTTCCTTATTTTTGCGCTTTTGCCCTTTGTGCTTTTCTGCGGCAAATGCCACAGTTCGACAAATCACTTCAATTTTTTCTTCTGATAAACTTTTTTCTTTAGAAAATGCTTTACTCAACTCTTTGGCAAAGATGTCGAAATGACGCATGACAATCCGATCATTATTGACCAACTCGCGCAGCCGGCCTCTCAATTTAGAAATCTGTTGCGCTTCCTCAGAATGCTCTTCATTCGTTGCAACAGAAGGACATAAGGCTACTTTTGGCTTTTCATCATTTGCTACCGCTCCTGTCGTGACGAGCATCGTAGCGAGAAAGAAGTGTGTAAAAAACCGCATGCCTATCACCCTGCAATTTGAGATGCAATGGCATTGCAAGACGCCTACATTGTACCCAAAATCACCATTCTACAAAACTAAAATCTTCTACCTCTACGGGCCTGGTTTTCAAACATTTTATGAGTACGCTGCGAGCAGCTTCACAGAGCACTGTAATTAATAAAATTTTTACCCATAGAATAAAGAGAACTCCTTGGTTCCTAACGGCAAAAGAGCCCCGTCTTCCATAGAAAAAGCTGCCTGCGGAGAAATTTTGTACACAAATTCTCTCACATTTGCATTTTTTAAAATGATGAAATGCACTTCAGATAACGAAGAAAGGAACGCCACGTATTCGGGATCAGGGTGAGCATCTCGAATGTAAGCGATCAATATGTCTCCTTGATGAGAGAGGGTGCGCACTGCACGAAAGAGCGCGTTTGTAATGCCTTCCGTTGTTTGCACGCTCAATAAAATGCATTTTTTGTTTCGTAGTACTTGCTCAAGCGCAAAGAGATGCTCCTCACTGAAGATTTTGTTCTCCATGCTGTGCTGAAGAAGGCGTTTTGCTAAATCTTCTAGAGAGACTTTTGCACACCCCACATGCTCAATTGCAATGCTTGCAGCTGTATTTGCAAGATGCGCAGCTTGAACCGTATCGATTCCATTTGCGAGAGCTAAACAGAGCATTGCGAGCACTGTATCTCCCGCTCCTATTACATCCTTAACCTCCTTCGAAAGGGCAGGGACATCGAATCGCTTACCGCCCTTGTGAAAAAGCGACATGCCATCACCTGCTCGCGTAATGAGCAACGCCTGTTAAAAATCGCTTAATGGCGGAAGCACAACAGCTTTTGCGCATCGATCGCGAGGAGATCGTTCCTCTTGGCGATGAAGATATAGAGCGCACTCTT
>JAKAAD010000048.1 GCA_021802305.1 bacterium | reverse complement strand
TCGCTGATGTGCTTCATTTATACCTCGCTGGTTATAAATGAGATATAATTGCCCATCAGCGGGTCTTTGTCACCAATTTATTTTTTTTGTCCAGTACAGAGATCTTTTTCATTATGTGTGCAAGAAAGCAAGTGATGACACCTCCAATTATGATCCCGCGGCAAGCGATTGATTATTTCGAACAGAATAAAATTTTACTTGAATACAACAAGCCTTTAAAATTCAGTTCCTAAAGCTATAGCTCCTTTTTTCTCCGATCCAACTTTGCTCTTGATCTTGAAGAAATAGTCTGTATGCTTTATCATTTTCGCTAAACACTAAGGAATAGAAACAATGAATTTCATCAATTTCAATGCAGGTGTATCAATAACAGGTAATTATACGAATACGGCAACTTACGGTTCCATAGGAACTGTGTTTGCACTCTTTGGTGCAAAGGTAAGCAAAAATCTGTTTTCTCCATTTCATATTCATAATATTCATGAACTAGCCAAGCAATTCCCCACGCGAGTGACTATTTCCGATACAGTTGTGACCTTTACAGGAGGACCACTGCTCATCACTAGCGGTCGCATTGGAGCCTTTGCAATCCCAGCATTATTTAGTATTGTAAGTGGTGCACTTAGCTGTTTTGCGATATACGAAACTGCAAATTTTATTTTTGATCATTTCATCATTAAAAATATCAATCCAGAGAACAGGCAGTCCATTAAATACTTGATGTACAACATTGGCATCGTCATCATGACAAGTGGTCTAGCTTTTTTTGCATGTACTCTTTTCTTTTTCAGTAGATTGCATCATGCGCCGGGTGTTCATCTATTCAGTTGGTCATTTAACAAGATCAACTAACTTGAGCAGCCAATATCTAATTTTTGCATGCGCTTTGGATTGAGTATTTTGCGTTTGATTTCTCTTCCTTTCCCTACTTGGTGCCCTCACCTAGAATTTGCAACGAACTACTGGAACTCGGTGCTTCGCGAAGGAGATTCTGCTGTGGATGCTACTTGTGGAAATGGAAAAGATACCCAACGCATTGCAAAGCTTTTATCGGGAAATGGAAGACTGATCGCACTAGACATCCAAAAACAAGCAATAGAACATACGCGTGCCCACCTTCTTCAATCGCTACCGCAAGAACAATCCCATCGTGTCATGCTGATACAGCAGTCTCATGTCTCTTTTCCCATACAAACCAACCATTGTAATATTAAAATCGTCGTCTACAACTTGGGATATCTTCCCGGTGGTAATAAAGAATTCACTACGAAAGTAGAGAATACATTGATTAGCTTGGAACGAGCATCTTCATTGATACTTCCCGGAGGACTCATAAGCGTGATGTGTTATCCAGGACACCCCGAAGGAGCAAAAGAAACCCAGGCGTTATATTCTTTTGCAGAAGCTCTATCCAAAAAGATGTGGCTCGCCCTTCATCACTTTTACCCGCAACAACCAAAACGTCCTATGTTATTCATCTTTCGTCGAAAAGCAAGAGCGTCTCTCTAGCCTCTGCCATAATGTAAGTACTCCCTGTGACGACAAACAACTCCCCTTGACTACGTGCTGTTCTATAACCTTGTTCCATCGCATTTGCAATCGAATCGTGGATAGAATAGCGGTGATATCCCCTGCTATCGAGAGCTCGCGCTAATTGTGTCAAGGGAGTCGCTCTTGGGCACTTCGCTTGAATGAGATGGATGTGCTCAGCAACCGAAAGAAGTAGTTCTAAACACGAAGAGTGCTCTTTGTCTTGCAAACAGCCAAAAGCAATTCGCAGTTTGCGACCTGGAAATTGCAATCGAACTGCTTGGATGAATCTCTCGATCATGTAGGGGTTGTGCGCAACATCTAAAACGGCATTTCCTAAACATTCACATCGACAAGGCAAGCGGTACTCGAGCCCTGCAGAAATAGCTTCTTGAGAAACGGCAAAGGGCAAATGTTTTAAGCATGCAGATGCAATGGCGCGATTTTCATCGACAAAAGAGGCTGCATTTGTGTTCACTCTGTGCAAAGCAATGCCTAGGTCTCTTACGCGTGCAAGCACAGAAGGAAAATGAGCATGCGGGCCTATCACTGCAGGCACATGTTGCTTAAATATTCCGGCCTTCTCCCCTGCAATCGTATTGAGGTCATGTCCTAAAATTTGACAGTGCTCAAGGCTAATAGATGTAATGACTGAGAGGATTGGATACAGGATGTTTGTTGCATCCCATCGACCTCCAAGCCCCGTCTCTACAACGGCAATATCAATTTCTCGTTTCTGAAAAAAGAGAAATGCAGCGCAAGTCAAAAACTCAAAAAATGTAGGCTGTATATGGAGATCTTCTGCAATCGCATAGATGTGGATGAGATATTCCTCAAGTTCCTCTTGACATATGGAAATGCCATTGATCTGCATCCGTTCGCAGAAAGAAAAAAGATGGGGAGACGTATACAAACCCACTCGCCATCCGGAGGCTTCCAATCCCTTTGCAATCATTGCAGCAACGGATCCCTTTCCCTGACTTCCTGCTATGTGAATAGAGCGAAATGAGCGCGATGGAAACTGTAGTGCTCGATCTAGTGCTTCGATAGTATCCAAAGAACGTTTGAGCCTAGTAGATGGAGTGCTGAGATCTAACCGTTCAAGTGGGGAAATATTTTGTAGAAACATGACTCATCCACCCAAGAAGATCCTAACGGACTGCTCTCTTTTGCTGTACCGTGAAAATCAGACCCGCCGCTAATGAGCCGTCCTTGCTTTTCAGCAATGCGCAGCCATTTTCTCTCGCGTTGCGGCGCTAGAAGGGCATAGTAACACTCAATTCCATCAAAAGGCAACGATAGGAGCGCCTTGTTGGGATTTGTAAAGTGAGGGTGTGCCAAAAAGGCTTTGCCGTTTGCACGCTGGATTACGCCGATTGTTTCTTCCACACTGGGTACTTTGAGAGAGACAAAGCAAGGTCTCCCTTCCCCTATATATTGATGAAATGCTTCTTTTGCAGTTTTCACGTACCCCTTTTCGACGGCCTTCTTAGCAATGTGCATTCTTCCAATAGAGCTTCCTTTGAGTTCCTCTTCTGCAATAGGCATTCCCAATTGACGAAGGCGTTTAAGGATCGCATGATTTCTTTCTGTGCGATACAGCTGTTGCCGCACACAGAATGTTTGCAAGGCAGAAGATGTAGCATCGAATGCATACCCCAAAATATGCACACTTTTTTCGTAAAATGATGCAGAAAGTTCTATGCCTGTGCCCAAGAGAATTCCCGCTTCTTCTGCCACTACTTTTGCCATTGCATAGGCTTCCATCGTATCGTGATCAGTGATCGCAAGCCCCGTTAAACCACACTCCTTGGCTTTTGTGATGACTTCTTGGGGGGAAAGCTCACCATCACTACAGGTCGTGTGGCAATGAAGATCAGCTCGAAACATCGTTTTTCGCATACATTGCATCGAGAACAGCATTGACAAGAGCTGCTGTCTCTTTTGTCGCAAATTTTTTGGACATCCTCACTGCTTCTGCAATGGAGACTTTGGGGGGAATCGTTTTATCAAAGAGAAGCTCGTAGCCTGCGAGACGCAAAATGGCACGCTCCACAGAAGGAAGGGCGTGCAAGTGGATAGCCTTCATGTGATCTCGAAGTACAGTGTCTATATGCTCTTTATGTAATAAAATTGCATTTTTACGCATGTGGGCAGTGCGCAACGTCTTTTTAGTAATAGCAAGCTGTCTCATGAGCAGCGCAGCTGTTGCTGTGGTTGCACTTTCTCCAAACTCTTCACTAAAAAGCAGCTGAAGAACGATCTCTCGGAGTTTTTGTGGGGTAACGGACATCCCTGCATGATATCACAGCTGACTCCTTAGCATCCATGCCATCTTCTCATGATCGACAATTTTTTGCCCAAGAAGCTCAACCGTTGCATAATCTCGTGCTTTTTCCGCAATTTCTGAGAGCCTGCGCAAGTTTCGAATCACGATCTCATGGCCATCAATCAGACTTAATATCATGTCTCTCATATTCAAAACTTTATCTTCATCCTTCACTGAAGAAAGTTTTTTAAATGCAGAAAAACTCGCATCGACATAGTACCCCAATGCACGGATACGCTCAGCGATTTCATCCACAGATGCAGCCATTTCGTCGTATTGCTTATTGAAGAGTAGGTGTAAAGAATAAAATTCAGTCCCTGTGAGATTCCAATGAAAATTTTGCGTCTTTAAATAGAGAGCGTATAAATTTGCCAAACAGCCAGATAGCCCCTCGCTAATGACTTGGCGATCTTGCTCAGATAGGTCTATATTCATAACCTGTTCCCTTTATTTCAAAGTAGCAAGTGTTCGAACTTTTCACAAGACTTGCAAAATGCGCAAACAGTTGGTACGCTGCAAATTTAACTTCATCGCAGTGAGATATGTTGCCTTATGTTGGGTATTTTTTTAGACACAGAGACAAACGGACTCAATCCGTATAAGCACAAGTTGATCGAGATCGCCTTTAAATTGATTGATCTCAAAACAGGAGCACTACAGTGTGAGTATCAGGCCATCGTTACAACTTCTTTTTCTGAATGGGAAAAAAGCGATCCGGAAAGCCTAAAAGTCAATGGCATGGCATGGTTAGAAGTTAAAAATGGCAAGAAAGCGGACGAGGTAGGGCAAGAGATTCAAAAATGCCTTCAAGAAAAAAATATCCAGCGTGGAACATCTGTATTCATTTGCCAAAACCCCTCTTTTGACCGCATCTTCTTTTCACAACTTGTCGACTCTGATGTGCAAGAAAAACTGCAGTGGCCCTATCATTGGCTCGATTTAGCCTCCATGTATTGGATTGATGCAATCCACAAAGGAAATGCAGGAACAGGGTCCTATCCATGGAATACCGGCCTTTCTAAAGACAACATTGCAACTGCTCTACAGTTACCAGGAGAAGCACAGCCTCATCGAGCAATGAATGGCGTTGATCACCTCATTCTTTGCTATACGGAACTCGTTGGCTTTCCTGAAAACGCTTCCAGCGATATATGATTCATGAGTCCATTCTCCCCATGTTTCCCCCATCATCCTCCCATTTATGATATCCAAAAATCCTATCGAGAAAATCTAGAAACAGGCCCTGTATTTCCCAACCACCCCCCAGCCCGTCCACTCCCAGCTAAATCACAATGGATTTCTTTCTTGGGACAAAAGATCATCTCTCCCTTTGGAGTCGCTGCAGGACCGCTCCTCAATGCACAATGGGTATCACTTGCTGCTTCTTTAGGGTTCGATGTTTTAGTATATAAAACCATTCGCAGTCATGCGCACTTATCGAGCCCCTTTCCCAATGTGCTCTATGTAGATCTTCCCAAAAGATTTGACACCATTCCCCAAGTCGTAACAACGACCTCCCTCCCCCCAAAATGCATGGAAGATCTTTCCATTGCCTATTCTTTTGGAACACCATCGAGCAGTCCTGCCTACCTGCTCGAGGACATTTCTCGTGCCTTAGCATGCATCCAGGAAGGACAACTCCTCATTGTATCCATTATGGGAACAGAAAGAGAAGGTTGTTCTCTTCTACAGGATTTCGTCGATACTGCTGTTCTTGCTCGCGATGCAGGAGCCAAAGTCATCGAATGCAATTTTACCAAAAACATGCTGTATGCATCTCCGGAGCAAGTCTTGGAGATCGGTCTCGCCCTCGTCAAGGCGGTGCATCCTATTCCTTTGATCATGAAGGTGCGCGCATTTTCTTTTCCTAAGCAAATGCGTGATGTCTGTATTGCAGCTGCAAAAGCAGGCATTCGGGCTATTTCCGGCATCAATGGCCTTCCCATGAATATAAAAAATCAACAAGGTCGTCCCGCCTTTGGAGATCGCATGCGCGGAGAAGTTTGCGGTGGCTCCATGCGCACTGTTGCACTCCATTTTGTCGATGAAGTACATACTCTCATTAACAAGGAAAAACTAGATCTTGAACTCATTGGAGTGGGAGGCATTACAAAACCTGAGCACTTTTTCGATTTTTTGGAACGAGGAGCCCGCGTCGCCATGACCGCAAGAGGATGGATGTGGGATCCTTATCTTGCTTTGCGGGCCCAAATGAATAAAATTTTTTGCTGATCCAAAAACGAAGGATCCATCTCTAGAGCCCGTACTATAGGCTCGAAAAAGGTAGTTTCCAATACGCAACGAGGAATTGCACATTTTGTGGGTAGGTATGCGCAAATAAGCGGTACGCGTATTCGATCCCTATTGTTCCCCAAAAAGCCGTATGATATCCATAGCCCGTCCCAATATCGACCGATGCATGAGCGTAATTGCCCCATCCATGGAAATGGTTTGGGTTTACGTGATTTTTGGAACCAAAACCCCAATAGCTCTCAGTAAAGCAATTTAAACGGTGTCGGTTTTCCCAATTCTTCTGCCAGACGCCAAGAAGTCGTACCCATGGGTAGCCTTGATTTCCCATCCCGAAACCCGCAAGACCCCAAGCATGTGTATCCCAAAATGCTCCATGAGCCCATTCTTTCCCCACCGCTAATGTTCCTTCTACGTTCCACTGGGCATGATAAGGCATACTTACATCGCGTAAACTCTGCGTGTTCACCTCGCGCAGATTGACGCCCATCATGATGCTCACAGGATCGCCTTCAAGATCATTGAGACAGAGATAGCGCATCTGCAATGCAACACTACGATATCCCCAATTTTGCACGGGAGAGTGAACGAATTCCGCTTCCAACTCGCCATCGCTACGACTGGATGGCGTAAAGCCCAAGTCCAATGTAAGCAAGCGAACATTATATCTTTGCGAAAGTTGAGGACGAGCTCCTTCTACGCGACGAAAAGTGTAGTAGGTAAACGAGGGAGCAAATAGCGTACTAAAATAGGTGCCTAGCCATGGACTTTGCTCCAAAGCGAGAAGCTTTGTACATAAAACAAGGAATCCGAAGATCCATGCTCTCAATGGGCAAGTCCTTCTTCCGATAGCCACCTCTCTGCATCCATCGCTGCCATACAGCCGGAGCCAGCAGCGGAAACAGCTTGGCAGTAGCGCTTATCTTGCACATCCCCTGCTGCAAAAACGCCGGCGATATTCGTCTTTGTAGAGCCGGGTTCCGTTACAACATATCCTTGAGGATCGCATTTGACTTGCCCATTGAGAAATTGCGTGTTGGGTTCATGCCCGATTGCGAAAAAGACCCCTCCTGCATCCCATGCCTTTTCTTTGCCGCTTTTGATGTCTTTGAGAATCACTGATTGGACAACAGTACCTCCCTCTACTTTCACGAGCACGCTGTTCCATAGGATTTCTACTTTGGGATCGTGGGTGATGCGCTCGCACATGATTTTCGATGCGCGAAGTGCATCTCTTCTGTGTACGAGATGTACTTTGCTTCCATATTTTGTCAAAAAAAGAGCCTCTTCCACGGCACTATCTCCTCCTCCAATGACAAAGAGATCTTTATTG
>JAKAAD010000001.1 GCA_021802305.1 bacterium | reverse complement strand
GAATCCTTCTTGGCACATTCTTTCTCTCAAAATAGGGCATGAGGAGATGTGTAGAAATGTGCAGAAATTCTGCAAATCCATCTAAGTAAGGATAGAGGGCATTTTTATGGTTTTGATGATTCATACTGTCAGAAAATTCCCTAATAAAGCGGTGCCATTTAAATTTATCTTCTTTGACTTTGCGAAGACAATCTTTAAGGTGTGCATCGGAGATAATGTATCCGATGAATCGCATGGGGTGAACGTGTTTGATGTGTTTCCCTTTTCTGTTGAGAGAAAAGGCGTTTGCTAAAAGCTGTGCTTTGTTTTTTGTTCCCAGCGCATGAACAATATCATAGGTATCTTCTTTCTGATCCAACGTCATGGGCAATGAAAGATAATTTTCCAACGCAGAGGATTGAACTTTTTGAAAAGAGAGATCTTCAGAAGCGACATAGAAAGCAGCCGGTGCAATGGGGTTTTCAGAGTGTAACAGGATGGCGGCATGTCTGTTTTCAGAAGAAAAAAAGTCGCGAACGCATTCTTTGAGTTCTTCTGCATTGAGATTTTTTACGATCGAGAAAGAATGTGCCAAGAAGGATTCATCAGATAACCAATACCATCCAGAGAAGATTTGTTCGCATAAGAAAGCAGTGCTCATTTTGGGATCTTGTCGATGGTCGTTAAAGGCGTGCAGAATTTGAAGGAATTCATTTTTTATCTCCTCGACTTCTTCCTCGGAAACTCCCTCTGTACGCATGCGAGATAATTCGAGATCTATATTCATCAATAGCGTTTGAACGTCTCTCACAGATTTTGTATCTGCCCAAATATAGCCCTTGGCAGGAAGGACAGCTCGTTCTATAACAGGAACCACCCAAGAAAAATGGTGTTCTTGGGCATAGAGAGCCTGTCTTTTTTGACACAATTGATCCAAGATGAGATTTGCCCAGGCTGCTTCGAGATCTTCTTTCATTTCAAGTGGCGGAATAGAGGGAAGGTAGGAAAGATGGATGGCTATGCCTTGAAGTCCTGGAATGTGTTCCCAGACAATGGGTTGATTGTCCTCTTTTTGGATCTTTAAGGAGATGGATCCAAGTTCATTTGCCATGTGTTCTATCACCTCATGAGCATCGAAGTCGCCAACGGCAACGACAGCGATTTCACTAGGAACGATCTCTTTACATTTTGCAGGAAGTTTCTTAGCAGCATAAGTGATGAATTTCTGAATACTTGTTGGATCGCAAATCTCTTCATCAAGGCTAAAGAGAAATTCGTTTTTCGCTGGAGTTTTGAAGAGCAGGCGCAGAGAGAGTGCTCCTTGTACATTGTCCAATTTGAGGGTGACAATCTGCAAGCCATTGGGACATGTTTTTTGAACGGGAACCTCTCTTGCTGCAAGAGAAAAAGCTGTGCTTAGGAAAACTACGAACAAAGTAAGAATGTGCCTCATGAGACCTCACTAAATAGTGTAGGGTAAACCCCATGCATTTTGGAGGCAACAATTTTTTTGGTATTATTGATGAGATGAGGGAAAATATTTCAAATAAGAGGAAAGGGAGACAAATGCTGTGGCAATTTCTTAGACACAGGTTGGAGAGACTGGAGCTCAACGAAAAACAGGGCACAACCTTCCCAACGAGCGGTATTTATTGTACACGGTTTCTGTGGATAGTTTACGACATCTCATCATCAGCATCGAGCTGCATAATAAAATTTCTCATTTCTTTCTCTATTTGAGCCTGCTCTTTCTGAGTACGATTCTTGTTAATTATTGGAAATTCCGCACCATGGCTTAAAGAAATTTTGAATTCTTTGACGTTCTTGTTCTTTAAGTCTTCAAGCGAGCCAGAGATTGTGCACGTTCCTTGTAGATAGCTTACATCGCTTCCTGTGGCGTTTCCTGTGGCGTTGCACAGACGGAATATCTGCTTGTAAACAATAGAGAAATTTCCGTTTTCAACCGTAACATCACGTATACAAGTTCTCCCTGATATTACACGCATACCAGTTTTTCTTAATCCTATTTTTTTTTGTGATTCCATTTCTTGTTGTGATCCTATTTTTTGTGCAAGCCACCCAAATAGTGTATTACCTAAATTTTGTGGAAATAATGTGAACAGATTTTCTGTTATTATAGAATCATTTCCTATAGCCTGAAAGACGGCTTTGGATATACCAACGTCCGTTACTGTATTATTCTTTGCAATTACTGTATTATTCTTTGCAATAAACTGCGCTGGCCGATCATTAAGTGTTGATTTATGTTGCGAAAATCTGGGTTCATCAGCATCTGATTGAATCAAAGTATTGTTGACCACCAAATCCCCACCATAACGTGTTACATCGACGGCAGCGGCACTGGATAGTTTAATTACGTTGTTATCAAATTGTATGAAATTTTCTTTTTTTGCCATTAAGTCTTTCTCCAAATTTTTGCGAAACTCTTCGACGTCCGCGCGTTGAGCCGTCGCTGGTTGGAGAAGATTTTGGGACAGAGATTGATACAGAGACTGATTATGTTGTGCCTTTATTGCATTGAATGCTCCTTCTAAGCTGGAAGCGAGGTCATTGATTTTGTTTAGGGATTTATCAATGACAGTATTGCCTTTTTCTACACTCGTAGAAATAATATTAGCTTGGCCTTTTCTTAATACAAGAATTGCGATGATAGTGACATTTTGTTCCAAACTGAGTGAGTCCTTTGATTTTTTTTTGTAAGTAGTTGATTCTTGTATTAAATGCGTTGCAAAACTCATGCACTACATCTATATTTTCAGGATTGTTACGAAGCCTTTTTAGTGCTTTGTAGAATTCTCGAGTTGCCTTGCGTTCACTGAGTTCTTTTGGTGAGGCATTTGGCTGTACATGTACGTGCCACGTAATATAGCGATACAGGCGTACAAAGATATTATTAACATTTAAGTGTTCAGCTCTTTTTTTGTCTAATTCGCATTGAGTTAACGAATTAAATGATTCTTCATAGCTATCAAAAGATACTCCTTTATGGCTGAATGCGTTTGTACTGGGTTTTGGAACTATTGGCATAATTATATATGTATTTGTTGATCCTTTTTATTTATTATATATTATAATAATATATTTATGGAAGTTGTTTTATAATTTAAAAATAATATGTAAGTATTTAATATTTAATAATTAGAATCAAAGTAACACAAACGAAAATTCTCACATATTTTCATACAACGTGTTTATATTCAGGTAGTTAATATATATTAAACAAAGGTGATTCAAAAATTTTTTGTTATTTTAACGTTTCAGAGCGCGGCGTGGCTGTGTTGAAAAATTCAGTTCAAATGACTAAGGAACCTACCTAATCTCAAAACCTTAGGCAGCAGCTCTCATCATTTTATTCAGAAGGACAGATTTTATCCGATTTTCTACGATCATTCGCTCTTGGGTTTGAGAAAATGCACGCTCTTCAAACATCTTTTTGTATCGAGAAAAGGTTGTTTCCACATGTGCTCTTCTGCTGTAATCAGATAGCTCCAGATTGATTTGGCTATCTTATCCCTGCCAAAAGCTCGAATAACTGAGACGGCTTCATCTCGTTCAAGGTCCATGTCATGTCAAACTGCAAGGAAATGAAGCAAACTACATCTTGCGATAGACGCTAAAACGCAAGAGATCGTAGCAGAGCTTACCACAGAGTTTCGTGTGGAAGATTCCTTTTCCTATGCTTTTTCATCAAGCCAATTGCTGAATAAAAACAAGTGATTACCGAGGAAACCAGAAAGCTCATCAAACGGCAAGGAGGCAAGGCTTTGATTCCTAAGAACGGCGTCTGTAATGGGATCGCTGAGGATCACGATCGTGCTATTTTGGGTATTCGCATATTTGAAGGTGACAAGATGGCTAGATCCATCTGGAGAAATGATCTGGCTATAGTCGTAGAGCTATCGTAGAAGCAGCCTTTTCTCGCTACAAGAAGTTGTTCAGAGAAAAGGCATTCTCTAGACTTGTAAACATCAAGTAGTTGAGAATCGATCGAAATGCCTTTTGATGAACAAAATGATGCGAGCGGCTGCTTAACAAAATGAGTCTGGTTTCAGGTTGCTCGTGTAAGAACTTGCGCGGTACGAGAATTTTTCAACACAACCAATACGTCCTCAAAATTTTGGGAGTTAACGTCAAATGATTTTTCTTGCAATTTCCCTGGCGTTTGGATTATTACATTCACGTATTGGTTCCCATTGATATTTGGATAATAAGATGGACATGAAATGAAATTTGATTTGTGTGTAATAGGCGGGGGAGCTGGTGGTTTTGCTGCGGCCATCCGAGCAAACGAATTAAAAGCAAAAACTGTCCTGATAAATACAGGGCTCCCAATGGGAGGTACATGTATGAATGTCGGCTGCGTTCCTTCTAAAACACTTATTCACGCTGCTGACGTTTTACATCGAACGCGCCATCATGGTATTCCAGGAATCGACTTGAAAATCAAACGCTTCAACTTTCGGAAAGTCATCGAAGATGAACTTTCCCTCGTTGCAAAGTTACGGGTAGAAAAATATTCAAAAGTGCTTACTCATTTAGAGTATGTACATTTTATCGACGGTAAAGGTAGATTTAATGGTCCCAATGAATTAGAAGTAAATGGAAAAAAAATTATTTCTGGAAAGTTTATTATTGCTTGCGGATCAACTGCTACTATTCCTCCTATTGAAGGCATCCATGATGTGGGATTCTTAACTCATGTTGAAGCGCTGAAAATTGTCCAACAACCAAAAGAATTAATCGTTATCGGCGCAGGTCCACTTGCGCTCGAATTTTCACAATTATATTCTAGATTTGCATCGAAAGTAATAATGTTGGTTAGGAAATCCTCCATTTTTACAAGAGCGGAAAAAGAACTAATCGATCGATTAATACAAATATTTACCGAAGAAAGAATAGACATTCGAACAAATACGGAAGTTAAGAGGGCTTTTAATGCGAATGGAAAGAAACATTTGATCTGTGTCAAGAATGGAAAAGAAGAAACAATTTCTGCAGATGAAATTTTGCTCGCAACGGGAAAAACTCCTAATACGCAAGGGATAAGAGCCGATGTAGCGGGAGTGAAAATCGATGAAAGGCAGGCAATTGTAGTAAACCAATTTCTCCAGACGTCACAGAAACATATTTATGCTGTGGGAGATGTGACAAACTTGCCATTGCGCCTAGAAACAACAGCTGGACATGAGGGAACGTTGGCAGCTGAAAATGCCTTAAATGGGGCTAAAAACTTTATCGATTATAACACCGTTCCATATACAATCTTCACGGATCCTCAACTTGCAAGCATTGGGATTACAGAAAGTGATCAAATGAGAGAAACTGGAGTTTGCGCCTGCAAAACTGTTTCATTTTCTGAAGTTTCAAAGGCACACATAATGCGTAGAACAGAAGGATTGATCAAGATGATTATCGATCCCAACACAAAAAAGATCTTAGGAGTGCATATTCTCTCCCCTAACGCAGGAGAATTAATTGCCGAAGCGATGGCTCTGATGAAAGGTGATCAAACAATAGATGACGTCATCCATGCTCTTCCAATATTCCCCACGATGTCCGAAGCCTTAAAAATTGCTGCTCTAGCGTTTTATAAAGATATTTCGAAATTAAGTTGTTGCATCTAGGCGTAGATTTTATAGCTTGGGTGCATAGTACAATCCGTTTCGTAAGGTGACCAGACATCAATTTGTTGGGCAATTACCTCTGGCGTAGCAATATCAGGGTCAACTCGGACAAACTCATACTGCTATGATCATTGTTCATGCCTAAGCGTGTGATTTTCCCCCTTTTCTGAGACGATCTATTGATGGCCACGGATTTAATGGGAAACAGATGCTAACCGATTCAATGTCAGATGCCTTAACGATGCCTTTTCCTTCCATAGTACGTCTTCATTCAATATCGATTTTCTTGCTTTTACATCAGCTAGCAGTCCTTGGCACATGGCATGGTTTTCTTCTTTGCCAAAATCCTAGGAGTTGTTTGCGCCCTTTCGCATCTATTTCTAATGCAACGATGGATATTTCTCCTCCATATATAGAAACGCAGAAAGATGGGGATCGTTTAGCAATTGTTTGCCCGTTGCTTGGAATGCTTTTGGATTTTTTGTTACGAAACAACGCAGCATGCCAGGTTGTTGCTGTGGATTCATAAGATGTACGTGCAAAAGAGTGCGATATGTCTCCTGTGCACACTCCCAAGCGGGATCAATAAGCCTGGCGTTTTCTCCAATTGTTTGTTGAAGGATCGGGTTAAGGAAAGGGAAATGCGAGCACGCAAGAAGTACTTGGTCAATGCGCTGTTTTTGCAGTTGTAAAAGGTAGGAACGCGCGATGGAAGCGGTCATTTCGTGCTCCATGAGGCCAAATTCAACGAGGAGTACAAAAAGAGGACAGGCAATGGGGAAAAGTAAAGCCTTTGGTATGCGCATGGAAATTTCTTTTTGAAAATAGCCGGAAGTAATCGTTGCGCGCGTTCCCAAAATAGCAATGGTTTCAGTTTCACTAAGCGATGCGATGCCTTGTTCGCTGATGCTGATGACAGGAATGGAAAAAGAAGAACGAATTTCTTTGTGAGCAACTATCCAGGCCGTATTGCAAGCAATG
Organism: bacterium; assembly: GCA_021802305.1. Classification (GTDB taxonomy): domain Bacteria; phylum Chlamydiota; class Chlamydiia; order Chlamydiales; family Rhabdochlamydiaceae; genus JAKAAD01. Next base: position 25,355 of record JAKAAD010000001.1, on the reverse strand, counting down.
AGGAGCATTTTGGGGCGATACCGCTGGACGATGGCCAAGCTCTTTTTAACGCATTGTAAGATGGTGTTCGGAGATTTTTCTCCGTAAGGAAGATGGGCAGTATCTGCAAAGTAGAGCAAATTTTCTCGAGGAAGGAGTTCACGCAGGGCGCGAACTACTGAAAGGCCGCCTACGCCGGAGTCAAAAATAGCAATGGGAAGTTCGTTGTCCGGGATCTGTTTTTCAACGTGCATCTGGGAGTTCAAGCTCTTGTCCCACGTAAATGGTCGTGGTTTTTAGATGATTTGCTTCTTTGATAGCATCCACGGTGATATGATGCGCACGCGCAATCTTTTCTAAAGTTTCTCCTGCTTGGACTCGGTGGATAGGAGCTTTTTTTTCCGAAGTCGTTGCAAGTGCAGAAATGGCATGCTTTAATTTAGCGATTTCTTGAAACTTTTTTTCCTGTGCTTCGAGTTTTTCTTCGATAAGTTTGAGTGTACGAGTTTGTGATTCTCTGCATTCTTCTTGAGATTTTTTCGCTTCGGGGTGGTGGGTTTCTTGTTTTTCGAGCTTTGCAATGCGCTCTTCCAAGATCGCGATGTCTACGCGGGCAGCATGAAGAGCATATTGAAGATCGGCAATTTGTACACGAAGTTCTTCGTCATGCGAGGGCTCTATGCGGGCGGGCTTAGCAACCAAAGAGATGCATACACAAAGGATGGCCCATACAGACACATTCCAAGGAAGTGCTTTCACGGTTTTTTGTAGAGTTTAAACTCTGCACGGCGATTTTTAGCCCAAAATTCATTGCCATGCCCAAGAATGAATGGGCGTTCCTTCCCATAAGAAATTGTATGCAAGCGGTCGGGATCGACTCCTCTCTTTACGAGCTGTGCGCGCACTGCATTGGAGCGCCGCGTTCCTAAAGAAAGATTGTATGCCTCTGCTCCTCTTTCATCGCAATGGCCTTCAATAAAGACAAACACATTTGGATGGCTGTTTAGGTATTCTGCAATGATATCGAGTGCTGCAAGATCTTCTTTCGAGCGCAAAATGTGTTCATCGGTATTGAAATGAAGGTGTCTAAAGATCGAGGATTCCAAGCCGGAAGGAGTGAAAAACCCTTCAATTCCCGGAAGCAAGCTGCCGAGACTTCCTGGTTCGTGTGCAGGCTGAGGAATCATCTCATCCGTTTGATTTTTAAGATCATCTTCTTGCAATGCGATAAATTCACTCTCTTTATCATCCCAAAATTCAGCGCGCTTTTCTTTCTTTGCATTTGTGATGAGCATGGGCCAGCGATTTCCTCGCCATTCCATACAACTTGTAAGGAAGAGACACAACAGAGAAAAGAAGATGTACTGAAATGGGTTGAAAAGTAGGTTTTTGGCCATGTCCGTTTTGCGGCACGTGTTCAGTATGCGTCGTTTCGGTATATAGGATAATTTCATATAGTTATTCGCCCCACGATGGATAATGTTTTTTCCCGGGTTGATGTGTAATCTTCAAAACCTTTGGATGATCCATATGCGCAACATATAAGTCAGCATGATCGCGATCTGAAATGTTAAACACGAGATGTTGACTATTCGGAGCCCAAGAAGGATTTTCCTTATTTCCCGGTCCTGAAGTTAACTGTCTCTCCTCTTTCTTTTCAAAATCGTAAATCCAAATCTGTCGTACACCTTCCGTTTTAGCACTATAGGCGATTTTTTTGCCATCAGGAGACCAAGCGGGACAGGTGCTTTCGCGATTTTTCTTGCTGATGAGTGTTGCGCTTGGACGAGCAGGAGAGTCATTGAGCGAAATGATGTAGATGCGAGGGGATCCATCTTTATCTGAAACGAAGGCAATTTTTGATCCATCGGGGTGAAATGTTGGAGATGCTTGCACGGCGCGCGGGAAGGAAAAAAGTTGTTGCGGTTTCCCCATTTCGCCCTCTTCACTATTCAATGAAAGCAAAAAAAGATCAGCCCGGCTACTTACATCAGAGATGAAAGCGATCTTATCGCGTTGCATGGAAATCGCCGGGAGTAGCTGATTCCCTCTTAGAGGGACAAATGGTTTCGTAGAAGGGTTCGTTCGCGATCCAATGTATATTTTAGGTTTCCCTTGTTTGTACGAAACAAAGAGAAAGGAGTGCGAGGAGGGAACAGCAACAGGAGTAATGCAGGTGGAATTTTCATGGGTGATTTGGCGTAAATTTTCTCCATCCCAATCACATTCCCAGATTTCGGCTGGCGATCCCGGGATTCCTTCTTGCTTTTGCCATGAAAAGAGAATTTTTGTGCTGGCGATTCCATGAATGTCGAAGAGAGTTTTGTGGACGTTGTCTGCTAATCGGTGTATGAGCCGTCTATCGCTATCGAGCATTCCAGATAAACGGATGGGAGAAAATATGTGCATTTTCCCGGAACGCGCGTTGAAGAGTTTGAGCGTTACTTCTTGTTGATCGAATTTCATGACAGCAACATAGGGAATGCCCATAGCTTTACACGTAGAGATATTAGGTTGGTACGTAAGCTGTTCTCTTTCCGGGGTTCTTTGCACAACGCGCGTCGATCCATTCCAATTGAGGTCGCGTTCGAATATTTCTTGAAGTTGGCTGATATATGGCGATGAAAGAGTGCTGTTTGCTATGCGCGCAGATCCAATGTAGATAGGGTTGAGAGCATGGGTTGCTTGCAGTTCCACGCGGACTTCTTCTCCATAAAGAGAGAATAATAAAAGATTACAGAGCGTTACAAAACGCAATAGATACGGTAATATCATCTTGGTTCTTTCGTTTCCCTAGCACATCTGCAAAATTTAAATGAGGCAAATGAGCTTCAAGGTACGCGCGATTTTTTTCACTTTCTGCGCGATATACATTGACTTTAGCAACGCTGCCATCACTATGCAAGGTTAGCTGCACTTTTACTTCACCGTAATCTGGCAAGCGAAGTGCGTGTTGCAATGCTGCAACGAGCTTTTCTTCTAAGGATAAGAGAGGAGAAGAGGGAGGGGCCTGTTCGAGAGCTGCAAAACTGCGTGCGAGTTCTCGGCGCAAGGCTTCAGGGATAGAAGCAGAGGGTTTCTTTTTGCGCAGAGGAGAAGACTTTTTGGAGGGAGAAGGGTTACGAGCAGGGAGTGGGGGTTTCGGGGAGGAGGTAGGCAACGGGGTAGCGACTCTATTTGGGGGTTGCTCCTTATGGATCATGAGAGGTTGGAGTTGTATGGTCTTCACAAATAGGTTCTTTTTCATGACAACGGTGGTGGGATGAGGCTGCCATAGCATGAAGCCCGCAAAAATGAGATGTAGACATATGAGGAAAGCAATGATGGCTTTCCATGACAGACTCTTATCCATGCGGTTGCAGCACAATTTCTAATTGGTCAAACCCAGCTAGTTCGATCGCATTTTTTACCATTTGATACGTGCCAAAATGAGCGCGTTTGTCTTGCAATAATTGAGGCGTGCTTTGAGGGAAGTGTCGTTTGGCTTCCTTGAGTAAGGAGAGCAATGCTTCTGTATCTACTGCGCGCCCTTGAAACCAAATGGTGTCATCTTTTTTTACCTGAATAGTCAAAGGACTCTTTTCTTGAAGAGAGGATGTGGTGCCTTGCGAATGTGCTGCTGCGGGCGCAAGTTCAATGCGATCGAGTTCGAGCATGGGGGCGATAAGAATAAAAAGAATGAGCACGACAAAGACAACGTCGATCAAAGGGGTTAAATTTATCGTAGGTTCCTCTTGGGAATCGCTCATCGAAGATCGCATTATTCCACCTTGCGGTATTGGAGTTCAGTTTCTGAAAGGAGCACATAGAAAAAATCCTCCATGTCCGAAGAGAGATGCTTGAGATGGGCGCGTAAGTAATTGTGGGAAATGAGTGCGGGAATGGCAATCAAGAGCCCCATGACCGTTGTCACAAGAGCTGTAGAAAGTCCTCCTAACACCATCGCATTCGAATGCGCCACCCCTCCCCCTTTCATGTGGGAAAATGAAATGAGAATACCCCAGACTGTGCCGAGGAGACCCATAAAGGGGGCAAGAGTGACAGTCGTTGAAAGAAGATAGAGATTTTTTTCCAACTTTTTCGTTTGAAAAGAGATCGTTGTGAGCACGTGTTTTTCCAAAATTTCTAGATCAGATAGATGAAGAAATGCTCCTGATTCTTGTGAAAAATAGCGGTTTTTGTTGAGGAGTTCCATAGCTTTTGTTTTAAGCGCTAAAAAGATTTCCGCACAGGGATTAGGGAAATGCGCAAAGGAGAATGTAGGAAGGGAATGGATTTCTTGCTGCAGTAGTTTGTCCTTATTTTCAAGACAAGCTTTTGTAAATGCATGGGTTATGCGTTGGACTTTTCGCAGCATCCACACTTTGTAACTCAGCAGGCACCAAGAGAGAGCCGACAATGCTACGAGTGCAAGCATGATGATCTTTCCAAAAAAATCAGCTTGTCCATACGCTGAAAAAAGTATACCCATGCAAAAAGAATCCTCGACCGGGTGCAAATTGTCAAGAATTGCTACTGTCCTTTCTTTTTGTAGTAATGATTTTCGGTTTTTGCAAGCTTGTATTGACGGCGTGCGTCTTTTTGCAGAGCAGATCCTCGTTGTGATATGCGACCATTTTTTTGATGGAAGTCAGGAAAACTATGGATTGCTCGAAGAGGTCTATCGCAGGTTCCCCGAAATTGCATTTATTGAATATGCATATGATCCTCGGGTTTCCTATCGAGAGTTTTCGCCTCTCTACCCCACTCATGCATATTGGCGTGTCGATTGGCACAATGCCAATCGTTGGATTGGCGCACTTTTTGCAAACAAAGAAATCGACTATCTCCTTTTTCTCGATTGCGATGAGATTGTTGAAGGTCAATCGTTTGCACAATGGCTTTCCCATACTCGATTGGACAATACCACGTGTATTCGCTTTGCTACGTACTGGTACTATCTTGAGGCGCGATTCCAGGCGCTAGAAACGGATGATCTTCCCCTTCTTGTGCAAAGAGATCTCCCCCTCGATATTTTGTGGAATGAAGAGGAACGATTAGGGGTCTATCTGCGCATGCCAGAAAAAAAAGAGAGAGGCGTGAAAGGGGTAAATGGCTTGCCGCTCTTTCACCATTATAGTTGGGTACGCCCGAAGAAGGAATTTAAGAAAAAATGTACTACGTGGAGACACTATTGGGAAAGGAATTGGAATGCACTCATTGACCAAGCATTTGAAACTCCCATCCAAAGAGATTTCGTAAGGCGGTATACCTATCGCGAAGTTCTCCCCTATTTTGATCCTCTCGTCATCGAAATTCCCCCTGTTCCAAATATTCCCATTGAGGTACACAAACGCAATCTCGCACATTTTCCTAATGTACATGCAGTGGAACGAAAAGAGATGTGGCGACGTGGATTACAGGCCATCTTGTAAAGCCCATTTCCAAAAAGGGACGCAGAAAATCACAATTCCTTTTTTCTTCTTTCTCGAGATCTTCCGTGCCAAATTCTCCATTTTTGAAAGGATTTGTGTATATTTTTCTTGCGATGACAATTTTGATCGATTCCCATGCTCACCTTACTGCCCCTGAACTACTTCCCGACGTGGAAGCGATTCTCGAAAGAGCAAAGCAAAAAAATATTCGCATCATTGTCAACATTTGCACAGATGTTATCAGTCTAGAAACCGGTCTTTTGCTTCATGAAAGGCATCCATGGGTCTACACCACGGCAGCGGTTACTCCTCATGATGCGGGCACAAGTTCTGAAAAGTTTTTCTCTTTTGTAGAGAAGATGGCGCGCGAAGGCAAGCTTATTGCCATTGGAGAGACGGGGTTGGATTATTACTACAGGCCCGAAGCTATAGAGGTGCAAAAGCAATCCTTGCTGCAACACTTGCATCTTGCACGAGAATGTCAATTGCCGGTGATCTTTCATTGTCGAGATGCTTTTGCCGATCTATTTGCTTGCGCTGATGAACACTATGCGGATCTTCCTGCGGTACTACACTGCTTTACAGGAACATTGTCCGAAGCAAAGGGAGTGATCTCACGCGGTTGGTATCTCTCTTTTAGTGGAATTATCACATTTAAAAATGCCAATGTTTTACGAGAAGTTGTGAGGGAAATGCCATTGCAACAAATTCTCATAGAAACAGATGCTCCTTACCTTGCACCACAAACCAAGAGAGGAAAGCGCAATGAATCTTCGTACATTTGGGAAACTGCGGAATGCATTGCGAGGATAAAAGGGATTTCTGTAGAAAAGGTAATGGCTGAGACATCTAAAAATGCAGAAGATTTTTTTCGATTCTCTACCCAATAAAAATTTAAATTGTTTTAATGGTGCGCATGGTACCGGCACCTCCTATCCCCAAAGTAGAAGTTCCTTCCGCATATATTTGGAGGCGCGTTCATTCTCTTCTTGGATTGTGGATCGTTCTCTTTTTGATCGAGCATCTCACGGTCAATTCACAGGCAGCTCTATGGGTGGGTGATCGTGGAATCGAATTTGTGCGGCTTGTCAATGTGATCCATGGACTTCCGTACTTACAGGTCGTCGAAACAGTACTGATTGGCGTACCGCTACTTGTACATGCTGCGTGGGGAATCAAATACTTATTGACGACGCGATTTATTTATGCGCGAGGAAGGGGAAGTCGTCCCTATCTCAATCTTGGTCGCAATCGCGCCTACAATTGGCAAAGAATCACTGCTTGGCTGCTTCTCATAGGGATTGTTTTGCATGTCGCGAAGTTTCGTTTTATCGATTACCCGCAAAAGATCTACCAAGCGAATCATACATACTGGTATGTCTCCGTTTCCTCAGATGCAGGGCTGTACAAACTTGCTAGGCAGCTCAACGTGCGCCTTTACGATGCTCCTACTATAGAAAAAATTGCTCTTCAGTTCGAGGCAAAAGAAGGAGAAAGAATCTTTTCCGATGTTGCCCGTGCGGAACAAAGTGTTCCTGCTCCCTTTAATGAAACGTACGAGGAACAAAAAGCACTAGAATTTAGCGGGATGAAATCCGATGAGGAGCGGTGGATCAACATGTTGACCCAGCATACACTTAAACCTGGAGACGTGGTTGCAATTGCACCTGATTTTGGAACGGCTTCGCTACTCACCGTGCGCAATACGTTTAAGTATCCGGTTTATCTTGTTCTATATACCCTATTTGTCATTGTTGCTTGTTTTCATGGGTTTAATGGGTTGTGGACATTTCTCATTACTTGGGGGTGGATCCTCAAAATGGCAGCGCAACGCTTTTGGATCACGGTTTCTGTTGGGCTGATGGTTCTTCTCATTGTTTTGGGATTATTTGCGGTTTGGGGCACGTATTGGTGGAATCTTAACAATTAAAACGCATGTCAGAGAAGAAAGGAAAAGAGGTCATTGTTGTGGGAGGCGGTCTTGCAGGTCTTTCTGCAGCAATGAAGCTCGCAGAGAGAGGATGCCATGTCAAAATCGTTTCAGTGACAAAGGTCAAGCGCTCCCATTCTGTATGCGCTCAAGGCGGAATTAACGCTGGGATGAATCTCAAAAATGAGGAGGATTCTCCTTTGGTGCATGCGTACGATACTCTAAAAGGGGGTGATTTTTTAGCGGATCAACCTGCAGTGATAGAGATGTGTTTGTCCGCGCCAGGTATTATTCGCATGCTAGAGCGTTTTGGCTGTCCGTTTAATAGAACACCGGAAGGAAATGTCGACTTTCGCCGTTTTGGAGGCACGCTCTACCATCGCACCGCTTTTTGCGGGGCATCAACAGGTCAACAACTCTTATATGCGCTCGACGAACAGGTTAGGAGATACGAAGTCAAAGGCGCTGTTGATAAATTCGAACATCATGAATTTTTGCGCTTATGTCTTGATGAAGAAGGACGTGCGCGGGGTATTGTGCTTGTCGATCATCTCAATCTCCAACTGGACGTGTTAAAAGCGGATGCCGTTGTGATTGCAACAGGTGGTCCGGGGTTGATTTTCAAAAAATCGACCAATTCTACGTTTTGCACAGGGGCTGCGAATGGCAGGTTGTATGCGCAAGGCATGGAATACGCGAATGGAGAATTCATTCAGATTCACCCGACGGCTATTCCTGCTGAAGATAAATTGCGATTGATTTCGGAATCTGTGCGAGGAGAGGGAGGGCGTCTTTGGGTCTGGGGAGATTCGAGCAAGACCATTGAAACTTCTGATGGAAGAATCATTCCTTGTGGTGTGACGGGAAAGCCTTGGTATTTTCTCGAAGAGATGTATCCCGCGTTTGGCAATCTTGTGCCGCGCGATATTGGTTCTCGTGAAGTTCTACGCATCTGCGAAATGGGGCTTGGCGTTGATGGCAAACACCAAGTCTTTCTCGATGTGACGCATCTCCCCAAAAGTACCCTGCATAAAATTGAGTCAGTTTTAGATATCTATCGCAAGTTTACGGGAGAAGATCCTTCGCGCATACCTATGAAGATTTTCCCCGCGGTTCATTATTCCATGGGAGGAGCTTGGGTGGATTGGCCCGCAGCGGAGGACCCTGATCGAATGCAGCGCTTTCGCCAAATGACCAATATTCCTGGGTGTTTTAACATTGGAGAATCGGATTTTGCGTATCATGGAGCTAATCGCTTAGGTGCAAATTCGCTACTTTCTTGTATTTTTGCAGGATTAATCGCCGGGGTGGAAATCCCCCGTTATCTCGATTCTCTAACGTCTAGTTATGGTAATCTTCCCTCCAAGATTTTCTCGGAGCCACTCGCTCGCGAAGAGTGGATCAAAAATGATCTGCGAAATCGCAATGGAAAGGAAAACGTTCATCAGCTTCACGATGAGCTTGCGGAGGTGATGATCAGGCACGTCACAGTAAAACGCCATAATGCTGGCCTCAAAGAGGCTTTGCACACCATTCAACAAATTAAAGAGCGCTATGCCCATATCCAATTAGACGATACAGGAGTTTTGCTCAATCAAACTTATCTCTTTGCACACCAATTTGCAGCCATGCTCGATCTTGCCGCTGTGATGACTAAAAGTGCTCTTCTTCGAGATGAGTTTCGAGGATCGCACTTTAAGCCTGAATTTCCTCAGCGCAATGATGAGCATTGGCTAAAAACGACCATAGCTACCTATGTGGCGGGAGAAGAACCTCGCATCAGCTATAAGAAAGTAGATACGCGTTATCTCAAACCATCGCTTCGCGATTACACAAAAGCGAAAAAGGTGATTCCTAAGTTTGAAAATCTACCTACACAAATGTCCTTACCAGTATAAAAGTACGGCAGAAGGAATAACGTGACGACAAAATTTCAGGAGAAAATCTGTCTTGCGAGTGATAATTTTGCACCTGTCCATCCTATAGTGATGGAGGCAATTTCAGAAGCAAATCGGGGATATGCATCTGCTTATGGAGGAGATCATTGGACGATTCAAGCGGAAGAGCTGATGCATCATGTGTTTCAGGCTTCTTCGAAAGTATTCATGCTCCCCAACGGAACGGGAACAAATATTCTTGCGCTTAAACTCGCTTGTAGAAGGCATGAGTCTGTGATATGCACAGATATTGCGCATATTCAGTATCAAGAAAGCGGAGCGGCTGAAGCCATCGTTGGGTGCAAACTTTTGACGATTCCGCAGCAAAACGGAAAAATTACTCCTGCAGGAGTTCATAAAAAACTGAAAACGGAAAGAGCTTTTGGAAAACATTCCACTTCGCCGAGGGTGCTTTCTATTACGCAACCTACGGAAGTAGGTACCTTGTATACTCTGCAAGAACTCAAAGAGTTAGCAGAGTTATGTAAAAAAGAACGTCTTCTCATCCATATGGATGGGAGCCGTCTTTACAATGCAGCTGTAGCATTGAAAACAAGCTTAGGCGAAATTGTCCGAGCAGCCTCTGTAGATGTGTTATCCTTAGGCGGTACTAAAAATGGGCTTATGTGTGCTGAATCATTGCTTATCTTTAATCCAGCGCTACAAGAAGGTGCAGATCACCTTCACAAACAAAACTTGGGGCTCCTTTCCAAAATGCGATACCTTTCCGCACAGTATATTGCTTCTTTTAAAAACGAACTTTGGCGAACATTAGCGCAGCATGCAAATCAAAAAGCTCAAGAGATTGCCGCGTTCTTACAAAAAATCCCCCATCTTTCTTTGACGCATCCGGTGGAAACGAACCAAATTTTCTTCACTGTACCAAATGCATGGCTTGCATTGATTCACGACAAATTTCTTTGTTATACATGGGATCAAGAAAAGAACGAGATGCGATTTATCACATCTTGGAACACCTCGGGACTCGATGTAAAAAACATACAAGCTACCTTCACAGAAATAGCAAAGCACCCCATTTAGTGTTGCTGATGGATGTACTCAAGTACGATGAGACTGATGCCTAAATAGGCGACCGAAAGCAGAAGAATCTTGATGGGGCTCTCGCCTCACTTTCAGTTTGTGCGATCGAGAATGAGGGTGTATTTCCAAAAGGAAACAGGCGCAAAATCAATAGAACGATAGAGCTTATGTCGAAAGCTGGTGAAAAAACGACAGGCTCTACGGTAAGGAGACCCCTCCTTCACAGAGGTTTTGAACGTTGCAGCAATTTGGGTGAGGTTGACCGCTCTTACGGCGAAAAGAGCTTGCAGAATTTGCGTGAGGCAGTTAAGTCGGGACTTGTGCTAATCAAAAAAATTGGATAAAGCTGCTTGCAGTTCGCTGATCTGTTTCATTACACCTTTCTGTTTGGTATTCAACGAGATGAGATCGCACCTCCACAAGCTCTTGTCACCAACTTATTTTTTGTCCAGTACAAAACAAAATGGCATAACATGATATAGTGAGCATTTTTAAGAAATTGTATGACATCATTCATGTCTCATTTTAGCTTCCCACAAACTCATGTGCAAAATGATGTATATTTTCCACATCTTTTTGGAGCGGGCATTCTTTTTGGAACGGGTTATGTACTCACGACCGGCATCGTGAAACGCTTGACGGTCCAAATATTTGGCGATCAAGCAAACCTATTTTTTCACAAATATATTCATTCTCCCAGCTATCAAAACGTCATAGATACAATCACGTGCTATGGGACGTTAGGATCCAGTTGTGCATTAGCAATGCTTGTATTTAAAAAACTCTTCCCAAGGCTGCCTTTTTTACAAAATGAACAGTATTCTACTTTGCTATCCTTCTTTAGTGCAGAAGGAACCGTATGTTTTGTGCTTGCTTTTACAATGTCTACATATAAAAGAATCACGCAACCATTACATTCACCACATCCTAGGCATAATCAAGAATCTGTGACTACCATGCTTCCCATATCCATCCCTATGCTTGCATCCATAACTGGAATGGTATTCCTCAAACAGATTTTGTCCTCACAACAGATTGCAAATGCGGCCATTCGACATCTTCGCGCGTTCGTACAAAGTATGGAATATTCACAATTCATTTCCATGGCATGGAGTCATGTGATTATATGGATGCTTGCAGGCGAAACCATAGCTGTTTCTCTTCGTCTATTTCAATGGGTTGCCCCGGTACAATTTAAAAAGTTTTTCCCGGAGGGGTTGTAGACTTCTATTCTTTTTTAAAGCTTTGCCTTCAGTCCGAATGGAATAGGTGTCTTCTCTTTCTTGGGGGATGGCTCCCTTACTATGTGAGGGGAAGCTCCTGGCCGTTTGTGGTGAGGATCTGAGCGGTTATCTGCACCACTTTGGGTTTTGGGTAGGTCATTATTTCCCCATTGAGCAGAGACAGAGGTTGTTGAATAAGCGCCATGTCTTGCAGTCCAAAAACGCGACAAAAAAAAACTGCCAGTGTTGTGCACCCTCCAATTACAACAACAGCTTTCAAAAAGCGTTCCATTTTTCCATTTCCATCATTTCCTGTAGGGGTCATTGTATTTCCATCTATCCCTTGTTCCGCATGTTCTGTCTCATTCCTAAAAGCTCCCACCTGGTCAATGTCTACGTTATCAGAATTGTTCCCCCGCAGCTGGGGAGCGTTTATGAGCCACGAGGAAGAGAAAAGCCGGAGCATTCGTTCATGTCCAGCGATCGCTACTTGCTTGATCCCAGTAAACAACATATGTGCTGGAGGTCGAATGTATTGCATCTCTATCTGGTATAAAAATCGAAATCCAAACCTTTGTTCGGTTGCGTCTTGTATGATCTTGTTCAATGCATCGTAATGCTTCAGCAATAATTCTTCTCTCTCTTTCATAATGCGCTCTCTCTCTTTCATAATGCGCTCTCTCTCTTCTCTGTCCTCTTTAATATGCATACTTAGTTTATCCAAACGTTCCTCCACATATGTTACTAAATCGTTCATTCCATTTTCGTATGCACGCGCAACATACAGCGCAACATTTATGTAGCCTTGCGGTATAAGATTCTCTGAATCATTGTTCTCGAATGACGTTGTAGTCCTCCTTTGTTGATCGCTATTAATTTCAATAACCTCTTCTTCATTTTCTACATAAGATGAAGGGATTTGGCCTCTTTGCGATGAATCGGTTGTAATTGATGTCATAATTTCTTCTCCTTAAAAAGTTACTATCTTAATAATTTTACAACCCACGTCACTACTGCACCACCAACTAGAAATGTCAGAAATGTTTGCTGCGACTTTACACTTTCCATAGTTTTAGTCATGCTTTGGAGCGTTTGCTCCGCTTTGGCCCTGTCTTGCTCCGCTTTGGCCCTGTCTTGCTCCATTTTGGCCTTCTCTTTCTCCGATTGGGCTTTTTCTTCTTTTTTTTCCGCCTCCATCTTATTCATTCTGGCCTCGATCGATGCAACTTCTATATTCACCTGTTTATCTATGATCATGCAAAGGCGTTGTTCTAGACCATTCTCGCTTTGCAGTTCCTGCATGATCTTGATAAAAGCAAAGTTGGGCCGAAGAGAAGAAACCTTGACTATTTCATGAGTCAAGGGACATAGAATCATCGGTTCATCTGATTCGGTGGAAACAATTTTCCATTCTTCAAGACGAGATCGATCTAGAGTACATCCGTGAATATCTACCACGGGATCTTTCATGTATTTGCCCGTATCAGGATCGACGAGAGATTGGAAAAATCCATCCTCTTTATATCTTGCAAACTTGGTTTCGAGCTCTTGATTCTTTTTTTCGATGTGTCGATCAGCTAACTTTTTGGCTAGCTTTGGTGCCAGGTTTTTAATTTCTTTTTCAGCAATTTTTTTAACGATTTTTTTAAAATCGCCTTGATGAATTTCCTCAGCCAAATCGCGCAAAGCACGGTTGGGAACAAACCCCCCCCGGACTTTAAAAAATTGGTGGGAGAAATGACATCGATATATCTGCTCCTCTTCGGAAGCATTTGGATTTAAAATGAGTGTTGGAATATCTCGTCTATCATAGGTATGCCCGCACCCATCAACCACAGGATCTTCGAATGGCATTCTGCTTATGGGCGATTCAGTACTCCGAAATTCTACATTTGCAGCATTGTCAATTTCATGAAAATACATCCTAGCAAATGCACTGTTTTCCACGTTGTTATTGTTGTTGGCCGTTGCACTCATTTTGCCTCCTAACTACATTCAAGCACGCAAACTCTGATACTATCTGCGCTTGTTTGATGACATAGGCTACCATATAAATAATTTTCCAAGTAGATTTAACATACGCAATGATGTCTTTCACATAGAGGTAGGTGTGACTACGAAGGTGTGTCACAAGTTCATTCGAATGCTCAATGGAGAGCTTTTGAGTGGAGCCACCGTTCTCTGGCTTCAACTTCTTGGAGTTTCGATATCGGAGAGAAGCAGAGCCTCTGCAATTGAAGAAATAGCCCAATCTTTATCGAACAGCAGCACGGCCTTGATTCGATCGCAGATTCTCTTGTCTCGCTCTCGTCTATGTTGGACTATGAGTTGAGTTCGTTCACGATCACTTAGGAACACCATGCTTAACATGGTGCATGTCAAGCTGATTTTTTTATCAAACTGATTTTTCAATCACGAACGGTATAGTTTTTTGCCCGTTCCTCTTGGTCCAAAGAACCCAAAAATTGACAGAAGCTTAGTTATGCAAGAGGTCTATTGGGATTATTTCCGATGCGAATGAAACATGTGGGGATGCAGCTTGCGAGAAAGCAAGGCTTTAAAGTTTGCAAAATGTTTTGCTTTGTAGTCCAAAAGGCGATGGGTCATTCGTTTTGCGATATCTTGAAGAAACATCCATCCAATATTGTATGCCCAGATAAAACCAATGAGTTCCCAAGAAATGCGAGGAATCACGTTGTTCCATCCAAATCCACAAAGAAGCGCTGCGACAATTTGAGTAAAGATGATGGCCCAAAAGAGAATGGGGCTAGGCCAAGGGCGCAAAAAGAACCATGATTTCGTTCGCGTGACAAAGAGCATCAAATGGCCCCCAATCACAAGCTGCAAAAACATCATGGTTTGAAGATGAACTCCCGTTATGATGGTCCCGAAAAATGGTTTGCCTACGTAGTTCATCCCAATGAAAAGAAGAGAGAGTGTTTCAATCATAGCAATGATTCCAAGTACGGAAGAGGTACTCATCACTCTGCCCATTTGCCAGCGCACGGGGTTTTCATCGGCGTTCGTATGGTCATAAGCAATCGCCATAATGGGAATGTCATCCAGCAAAGCGAGAAAGATAATCATAATGGCCGTGAGCGGTTTGAAAAGGATCGTCGTATGGGGAAGTTGAGGATACAAGAGCATGGCTATGACAACGAAAAACATGATGTCTATCGTCATCGCGATGCGGTAGATCGTATAACTGAGCATTCGCTCGAAGATTTTGCGCGCGGTTTCAATTGCAGTGATGATGACGCTAAGACCCGGCGCGGTGAGAATTAAAGAAGCAGCTGCACGGGCTGCATCTGTTGCGCCACTTACTGCAATACCCACATCTGCTTGGCGAAGAGCAGGAGCGTCGTTGACACCATCCCCTGTCATTCCCACAAGATGACCTTTTTTTTGCAATGCTTTGACAATCCAATATTTGTGTTCTGGAAAGACTCTAGCAAAGCCGTCTGCTTTTTCAATGTTCTCTACCATAGCGTCGGTAATTGGATCGATAGCCTCCTTTTGGAAAAGATCTGTTGCTTTGTGAATGTTGGTTCCCAAGTCAAGTTTTGTGGAAATTTCCATTGCGATAGCAATATCATCTCCAGTGAGCATTTTGATATGCACGCCATGCTCTTTCGCTTTTATGATTGTGCTTGCTGAGTCGGTGCGAGGAGGATCAAATAGAGGAATGATTCCAAGAAGAGCCCAGCTTTTTCCATCATCATTAGATGTAGCAACACCTAAAGAGCGATATCCATGTTGCGCAAGAGCATCGACGGATTGCCCAGCTTTTTCTTTCTCTTGAGACTGTAATTGACAGAGTTCTGCGATGACTTGCGGAGCTCCTTTTGTAAAAAGGATTGTCTTGCCATTAGGCTCCACGACAGTTACTTGCGTACGCTTGTGTACAGGATCAAAGGGAGTAAATTGTAGCTGCTTGTACTTCTTAAGCACGGCTTTATCTTTTAGGCCGTTGATGATCGTAAGATCGATGACGTCTCCATTCTCCTCCTTGCTTGCAAGGGCTCCCCCTAGAATGCATTCTTGTGCGTCCTTAGCAACAAAAAGAACGGGATCTCCAAGAGTGAGTTTATTTTGCGTGAGAGTCCCTGTTTTGTCTGAGCAGAGAATGTCAACGCCTGCCATCTCTTCGATGGATTGAAGTCGAGAGACAATCGCTTGTTTTCGAGACATGGCTAGCGCACCTAATGCCATTGTAATGGAGAGGACAGCGGGCATGGCTACGGGAATGGAAGCAACGGCTAGGATCAAAACGAATTTTGCAAGATCTAATCCATTCGCAAGAGTCACTGTGCCTGTTTGCGTATAATCGCGATAAAGAACGACGATGACGAGAAGAAGGCAAAGAGCCGCAGCAAGCAGAATTAAAAAATTTCCTACGCGCAAAACTGCTTGCTGAAAGTGAGAAATATTTCCTGCTTCTGATACCAATTTGGCAGTTTTTCCAAAGAATGTATTCGCACCAGTAGCAGTGACTATAGCCATCATTTCTCCTTGTTTGGCAATGGATCCTGAATAGATGAGCTCCCCTGGTTTTTTATCTACGGGCAAAGATTCTCCGGTAAGCACAGATTGGTCGACACTTAAATATCCCTCAGAAAATAATTTCGCATCTGCAGGAATGACATCCCCTAAGCGCACCCGAATGACATCTCCAGGAACAATATGTACGGCATCGAGCTCTGCCCACGCTTCATCGCGGAGGACATGCGATCGCAGAGCGAGGTGTTTTTTTAATGCTTCTAGGGCATTGCCAGCTTTGTACTCTTCGAAGAAACCGATGCATGTGTTGAAGAGCAGAAGGACCATGATAATGATAAAATCATTGAAGTCGTACGCGACGATAGAAAGAATCGCTGCAATTTCGATCATCCAAGGAATGGGTCCCCAAAAATATTTGAGAAATTGCAAAAGAACATTTCTCTTTTTTTCCTTCAATGCATTACTCCCACAGATCGCGAGTCTTTCTTCTGCCTCTTTGGAGGAGAGTCCTTTTTCACTGCTTTGCAATTTTTTCAAGAGTTCTTCTTGGGAGATTGTTTCTGCTTCTTTTGCGGATAAAGTATAAGGATCTTGTGAGAGGTACCGTTTCTTTTTTGAATGCATTTGTGTATACCAACTTATATGAAAAAATTTATTTTGCGAGTTTATCGTGGCACAAAAAATAGACAATATTGGGAAGAATTCGAGCTAGAAGTAAAACCGTTTTACAACATCACCTCGTGCTTATCCGACATACAAAAAAAACCAGTCAATCGCAAAGGAGAACGCGTCACCCCTATTGCATGGGAACAAGGATGTTTAGAAGAAGTCTGTGGTTCGTGTTCCATGTTGATCAATGGGTGGCCGCGGCAGGCTTGCGCTGCGCTTGTAGATCAAATTCTCGATCAGACAAAGCGCTCAGTCATTGCACTCGCTCCGTTTACCAAGTTCCCACTGATAAAGGATCTTGTCGTTGATCGTTCCAAGATGTTTGAAGATTTAAAAACGGTACGCGCGTGGATGGATGCAGATGATGCGCTTGACCATGGTTTTGGTCCTAAAATTAGTCCCGCTTTACAAGAGATTCGGTATGTGCTTTCTACTTGCATGACTTGTGGCTGCTGTTTAGAAGCCTGCCCACAGGTCAACAGTCATTCTAAATACATTGGCCCTGCGGCGATTTCTCAAGCAAGGCTATTCAATGCTCACCCGGTAGGTAAGCATATGAAGGCATCACGCCTTCGTCCACTTATGGACGAAGGAGGAATTAGCGATTGCGGCAATGCACAAAATTGCCGACGTGTTTGTCCTAAGAAAATTCCTCTGACAGAATCTCTTGCTGTGATAGGACGAACCGTAGCAGGTCAGGCACTTAAGGATATGGTGAGTTTGCCTGACGTGAGCGATCCGGAGTGATCGAGAGAGAAATCCTTTTGATTTATCTTAGGCCTCTTGTACAACTAAGCTTCTGTCAATCGTATTCAAGAATGGTATTCCTCGCAAAAATCAATCTGGCTTTACCTCATAGCGCATTAATAAGGATTTGATCAATCAAGGAGCGATTATAGAAGCATTTGTAGGGAAAGAACTTCTTGTGAAAAGAGAAGCAAAGGGATCTTTAGCAGAGGTAGACTATCTCATTGAATCAGACAGAATGATTCTTCCAGTGGAAGTAAAAAGCAATCATGGTTCTACATTGAAAAGCTTACATCAATTTCTCCAAGAGCATCCCAAATCTTCTTTTGGGATTCGATTTTGGGGAAGAGAATATGTATCGATGGAAAAACTTGATTCAAGACCGTTGTATGCAACTGCAACTCTTGCCCATCCAGATGATGCACTACGAGCTCTACTTATACACAAATGAACCTCAAAATGGGGGTTTCTCTATAACAAACAATTTTTGAATGCATTTGCGTGTAGTTAGGGAGTTGTAAGCAGTTCTGTTGCGATCCGAGATCCTGGTGTGAGAAAGGAGCGGACTTCTTCGAAAGAGTGATATACAAGCTCGTATTGGGTAGAGAGAGTGCGCAAGAAGTTTTGTATGAGCTCCTCTTTGGAAGGGAAGAAGTCTTTCAAACGGCAGAGAAAATCCGAATGCTTGCGTCCAGCACGATACACAGGCGTTTTTTTGGGCATCAAAAGCAAATCCATATGCGCAGAAGAGTAATCCCAGAGAAAAGAAGTATGAAGGAGCCAGCGTTCTTTTTTGATGTATTGCGCATTTCCGCCGCACTTTTTATGGCCAATGACAAAATCGTTTTCTCGCAAGGCAAATTCCGGATGGGGGAGAAGGTCCTTGTACATCTCTTCTCCCCAACGAAGGATCGGTTCTGGAAATGCGGGAAAAGTATGAAAACTCTTTTGGCAAATAAATGTGATGAATAGGGTTGCTTCGTCCACAACGACGGTTCCTCCTCCGCTAAAGCGCTTAACGAGCGGAATTCCTCTTTTTTTTGCAGCAGCGCAGTCGACAAGTTCGTGCTTTTTCCCTGAAATGCCGAGGACAATCGAAGGAGGAGAGCCCTGGCTAATCATGCACCAATTGCGAGTATCACTGTGAAGAAGGGTTTCTTCGAGAAGAAGTTGTTCGTAAATAGGAGCGTTCTGCAAATGAATCACGTGAAAACTCATGAGGCACCTCGCTTTGCTTGCAACCAAACGCGAAGTACGGTGATGTCCGCAGGAGAAATTCCAGATAAACGGGAAGCTTGGCCTAAATTTTGAGGGCGAAATCGTTCTAGCGTTTCAATGGCTTCCGATCCCAAGCCTACGACAGTGCGAAAATCCAAGGTTGCAGGAAGAGAAATAGATTCTACTTGGGCAAGTTTTTCGACTTCTCGCTCTTGTCTTTCAATGTATCCTGCATATTTGAGTTCGATTTCGATCTGTAATTGAATCTCGGGATCTAAAACAGGGATAGACTCGGGAAATGTTGAGCGTAATCTCTCATAATCCCAATCGGGTCTTGCGAGGAGCTGAGCTATGTTGAGGCTTTTGCCTTCTATGGTTCGATGTAAGGCGGTCAATGTGTGGATTCCTTCGCGAATGGCTATTTTTTTCTCTTCGACGTGCTTGAGTTGCGCAGCATTGATGAGGCCTAATTGTGCTCCATAGCTTCGCAAACGAAGATCCGCATTATCTTGGCGTAATAGGAGACGATATTCTGAAAGGCTCGTAAACATGCGATAGGGGCTTTGGTGATCTTTAGAGATGAGGTCATCTATCATGACGCCAATCATGCTATCAGAGCGTTTGAGAAGAAAAGGGGGTTTTCTTTGCACTTTCAAAGCGGCATTGATCCCTGCAATAAGGCCCTGGGCAGCTGCTTCTTCATATCCCGTTGTGCCATTAATTTGCCCTGCAAAAAACAATCCTTCGATTCTCTTTGTTTCGAGTGCTGCAGTGAGTTGGCCACTTTTTGCATAGTCGTATTCAATGGCATAAGCAGGGCGTAACACTTCTGCACGTTGACATCCATCGATTGTGCGAAGTGCTCGCAATTGCACATCAAAAGGAAGAGAGGAGGAAAGGCCATTCACATAGATTTCTTGCGTATGTATGCCTTCTGGCTCCATGAATATTTGGTGCCGTTCCTTATCTTCAAAGCGCACGATCTTATCTTCGATAGAGGGACAATAGCGAGGACCTACGCTTTGAATTTTTCCAGAATACATAGCTGAGAGATGGACATTTTCTTGGATGATTTTTTTGGTAGCTTCATTGGTGTAAACGATGTAGCAAGAAACTTGAGGAAGCGTGGGAGCGTCGGGAGGATCAAAGGAAAAGCGTACATCCTTTTCTCCAGCTTGTTCTTGCATGCAGGAGAGATCAATGCTTCGTCGATGGATGCGCGGCGGAGTTCCTGTTTTTAATCGCCCAAGTACTAAACCTCTTTTTTCTAGGGCTGCAGAAAGGCCGATAGATGGTTGATCTCCTGCTCTTCCCCCATCGAGTTCTATTTGGCCAATATGGATGCGCCCACGCAAAAATGTACCAGAAGAAAGGATGACTGCATTTCCAAGATAGGTAATGCCGTCAGTGGTAGATAAGCCAATGACGCGTTCTTTTTCGATTAGCAAATCGTCAATCGTTCCTTGCTTGAGAAAAAGATGATCGACTTGCTCTAATCGCCTCTTCATGGCAAGGCTGTACGTCTGTTTATCGGTTTGTGCACGAGGCGACCAGACGGCAGGGCCTTTAGAGCGATTGAGCATGCGAAATTGAATGCCAGTTTCATCCGCGACTTTTCCCATGATGCCGCCTAACGCATCAATTTCGCGTACGAGATGACCTTTTGCAGAGCCGCCGATGGCAGGGTTGCAGCTCATCTTTGCAATGGTATCGAGATTCATCGTGAGAAGGAGCGTTTTGGCGCCCATTTTGGCAGAAGCGTACGCAGCCTCACAGCCAGCGTGACCAGCTCCGACTACGATGACATCAAAACTTTCCGGATATGTCCATCCCATGGTCTATCCGTGAAGAAATTTTTTATGTTTTGTGGCGATCGCGACGGCGTCGTTTTTTTCTTTTGTGCTTTGCGATCTTTGCTTTTCTTTTCTTCTTTACGGAAGACATGAGTATATCACATTCCTTGCAAGGAGGCCAATTCTATCAGGGTCCAAAGAAAGGTGCAAGTCGTTAAAACAGGCATTTTGTTAAAAGTTAATTTTAGAATTGCCATGGGAGGGCTCTACTAAGGCATCGATTGGAGAAAAGTTTACAAATTGGGCTACTTCTTTGCGATAGGTTAATTTCACTGTTCCTGTGGCACCATGCCTGTTTTTTGCAATGATAATTTCTGCAAGCCCCGGATGGTCGCGCTCATCATAGTACTCTCTTCGAAAGATGAGGAGTGCGATGTCGCAATCTTGTTCAATACTGCCTGATTCGCGTAGGTCGCTAAGCAATGGACGATGCCCTTGTCGTTCTTCGACTTTGCGAGAAAGCTGTGCACAACAAAGAATGGGGATGTGTAATTCTCGAGCAAGTGCTTTGAGCATTCTAGAAATCTCAGAAATTTCATTTTGACGGTTTTCATTGCTTCGCATTTGGCCAGATCCAGAGATGAGCTGGAGGTAATCAATGATGAGAAATTGAATGTCGTACTTTTCTTTCATGCGGCGTGCTCGGGCGCGTAAATCCGTAATTTTTAAACCGGATTGGTCATCAATGACAATCGTCTCTTCCATCATGCGATTCACAGTAGCAACAACGCGCTGATATTCTACGCCATCTAAAGAGCCCGTGCGAATTTTGTCCGATTCTACTTCGGACTGACTACAAATCATTCTGTGGAGTAATTGTTCTGCAGTCATTTCCAAGGTAAAGATCCCTACAGGGAGGTGACTTTTAAATGCGACATTTTCTCCAATATTGAGGGCAAAGTTGGTTTTTCCCATACCGGGCCTTGCTGCAAGAATGATGAGATTGGAGGGACCGAGTCCGTCGATGATTTTGTCTAGATCGATGAAGTGAGAAGGGATTCCAGTCACTACTAGGCCATCAACCCCTTTGGCTTGAAAATGTTCTTGCCGTTCTTGCAGCTCTTTGAGGTAGGGCAATTGAGAAGAAGAACGCGTACCGCCTAAGAGATCTTTGACCAGGACGCCGGATCCAGGGTTTACCGTTTGGCTAATGTGAAAGAATTTTGCTTGTGCATCGTCGAGCAATGCGTGGACATCATCAGGTTCTTTCAAAGCAGAGCGCTCAATTTCTTGGGAAGTGAAAATCATCTTTCGCAATACAGATTTTGCACGGACGAGATCAACGTATTCTTCGATATAGGCAGATGTTCCTGCATATTGTGCGAGTGTGGTGAGATAGCCAATCCCTCCAATGGTCGTCAATTGATTTTGTCTCTTGAGATCTTCTGCAACAAGATGCACATCGGCGGGTTTATCGTTGCAATAGGCTTGCTTTAGCGATTGAAAGATGACTTTGTGTTCGCTGAAATAGAAGTCTTGATCGATGAGTTGATCGGCGGCAACGTTTAAACTATCGATGTTCGTGAGCATAGACCCCAGAACGATCATCTCTGCTTCTTTGGAATGAGGAGGAGCTTTTACTTTTTCTTCCATAGATCCTCCATCATACTAAATGTCGAATGTTCGTCAAAAATGGGTCTCTTGCACGAGATGAAACGGAAAGAGTGGGATTTGAACCCACGGTACCGTTTAATCGGTACGCGTCCTTAGCAGGGACGTGCCTTCGGCCGCTCAGCCATCTTTCCATAGCAATATGGGTTAAAGCTTACTGAAGATTTATTTTTCGGAGCAAGGAGCGTCCAAAAAAGAAGCGAAAAACTTCTAGGAGATCTTTGTTGCGGGTGCTTATGGCAAAGAAAAAGAGCGCAAGCAAGAAAGTAAAGGCGGGTAGGAGGAACTCTATAGCTTGGCGCGTGAACGTCCGCGCGAAAAAATGAGTGGGGAGCTCGATGATCAAGGAGAGGTTCTGTAGCCATGCGTAGACCACTAGAACAGAGAATGAGGCAACGAGGCTAGCGGCAATAATGAAAAGAACGCGAGAGAAATGCATAGTTGAGGTCCATCCCATCGTTGCAGCTCTCTTTTGCAATGCCACATACTGCAGCCAGGCGCTGATGCTCGTGCTGAGAGCAATGCTTGTAGCCCCAAGATGGAGTACAAGAATGAAAAAAATATTTAGAGAAATATGCACCGCAATGGAAATAAGGGATATGCGGGTAGGAAACCGGAAATGGCCTTGCGCATAAAAAAGAGAAGAATAAAGGATAGTCATTGCGCTTGGCAGAAGCCCTAGTGCGTAGGCCCATAAACACATCGTTGTGCGCACGAGGGCTTCTTGGGAAAACTGACCTCTTCCATAACTTAAGTTCAGTGCGCTTCCTCCTAGCATGAGTATGGCAAATGTGCATGGGATCATGATCGAAATAATGCGTTGAAAGCTGAAAGAAAATAAAAACCGAGCATTGGCAAAGTCACCTCCTTTAATGTAGTGAGATAGTTTTGGCACAATGGTTGTTACACAGGCAATGCCGAAAATAGCAAGAGCGAGTTGCTCCATGCGAAAAGCATACCAAAGGTAGACAGGGCCACTCGGATGAGCTGCTTTTGCAAATAGTGCATCGATGAAGGCATTTACTTGAGCAGCCCCTATCCCAATAGCAATGAGAGAAAAAGAAGTCAGCAAGTGTTTGAGTTCTGAAGGGAAACGCAGGGGAATCCATTCTTTGAAAGGAGCAGATGAATAGCGCAGAGTCGTGGGCAGAGTGAAAGCCCATTGCGTGGCGAAGCCTAAAACGATACATCCTGCAAGAATCTCCATAGCAAAAGAGGGGTGGTGGTTGCGCAAAAAGAACGTTGCAACGATCCATACCACATTGAGAACGGCAGGTGCGATTCCCGAAAGAAAAAAATGGCCGTAGCATTGTAAGAGAGAGCTATTCATGCCGTAGAGACAGATGAAGAGAATGCTTGGAAA
The DNA here is from genome assembly GCA_021802305.1 of bacterium. Taxonomy (GTDB): domain Bacteria; phylum Chlamydiota; class Chlamydiia; order Chlamydiales; family Rhabdochlamydiaceae; genus JAKAAD01. The sequence goes on along the minus strand of JAKAAD010000001.1, from coordinate 1,870 downwards.
GAGGATCCTGGAAAGATGAACAATTTCTCTCTTCTCAGGAGAAATTGTATCTGAAAGGAAGAGGAGTTGTGTACTTATTTCTGCCGCGATCACCACGATGAGAAGGATAGAGAGGAAAAAAGCTGAAAGCTTTCGAAACGAAGCGATAGCGTTTGCGGGATTTTGCAAGCGAAGGCCTTCGAAGTAGGGAATAAAACTCGATTGAAAAGGGCCTTCTGCAACGAGGCGGCGCAGGAGATTTGCAATGCGAAATGCGATCATAAAGGAGGCGATGGAAGGATGATCGCCAAAACATATGGCCATTGCAAAATCTCGGCCATAGCCACTGAGGCGACTGAGGAGTGTCCCTGAAAAAAAGCGTCTTGTGTGGGCATGTGTTTCTTCGGCTAAGTGAGTGGACATATTATTGCAAATTCTAAACGGAGTACAATAATTAGGGCATATGTTGTTTCAAGATAGGAGAGATGCTGGGAAACAATTGGCAGCTCGCCTTCAGTCGTACAAAGGGCGCAAAGATGTCATTGTTTTGGGACTTGCGCGCGGAGGCATGGTTATTGCTGACGAGGTAGCCCGTGCACTCGCCGTTTCACTCAATGCGATTGTCGTTCGCAAAATCGGTGCTCCTCGCAATGCTGAGCTAGCTTTGGGGGCCATTGCGGAAGATGGCGAAGGAGTATTTAATGAGTCGTTGATTCAACTCCTCGGAGTGCCGATAAGCTACCTCCAAAAAGAGACGGAGAAACAAAGAAAAGTTCTCAAGGAGCGTCTTGCTCTTTATCGAGGAAAAAGAGCAGCTCCCGATCTCAAAGGGAAAATCGTTATTCTAGTAGATGATGGAATTGCGACGGGTGCAAGCATGCACGTTGCGATACGATCAATGCGTGACATGGGTGTGCAAAAGCTGATACTCGCTGTACCGGTTGCTGCATCCGCTGCATTGCAAAAACTAGAAAAAGAGGTAGATGAAGTTGTTTGCCTTTCCGCACCTGCTTTTTTTGAAGCTGTGGGTTGTTTTTATCGTGTATTTGACCAAGTGAGTGACGAAGAAATCGTTTCGATATTAGACCTCTCGCGTAACTAAGGCTTCGTCGAGGTTTCGGGCACCATCCACGCCTCTCCTATCTTTAATGCGCGGAACTTTTGGGGGCTCATAAGATGTTTATTCAAAGCGACAGATAACGAAATTCTTGGATCGTCAAAACCTTCATCTGTTAATTGAAACGTTTCAAAATGCGTAGCGATAGTGTAGGGTTCTCCTAAATCCTTATGAGCAAGGACGGCATCTTCAGGATTCATATGGGCGTATTTCATCAACCAACGAGGTTCGTAAGCGCCTATTGGTAGTGCAGCAAAACGAAACGAGCCAAATTGTTGGAGTGCTTGACAAAAGTTGTTTCTTTCATATCCAGTGTCGCCGCAAAAGTAGATATTTCCTCCTGGAGTTTCAATCACAAACACTCCCCATAATGCTTTATTTTTATCGAAAATGCCCCTTGCAGACCAGTGTTGGCAAGGAAGAAGGTGAAGAGTTATGGCATCGGAGATTGTTGTGAATTTATGCCAATCAAGAGTTTCAATTTTCATGGAATACGCTTCAGGGGGAAGAAATCGATCATTTCCAAGAGGTGTAATGATTCTAGGATGATGTGCATTGCAGATGTTTTTGATGGTGCTCACGTCCAAATGGTCGTAATGATTATGAGTGATGAGAACCAAATCTATTGGAGGAAGCTTTTCGAAGGGAATCCCCGGAGGGCTATACCGTTTTGGTCCTATATTTTTATAAGGGCTTGCTCGATTTGACCATATGGGATCGGTGAGAATATTCAAGCCTTGGGTTTGGATTAAGATCTGCAATGCACATCATCCT